>NZ_BAAGXT010000011.1:0-170895 GCF_054779695.1 Nocardiopsis coralliicola
GACATGACCAGACCCGCACCATTACCGATAATCCCGACCTCACCGTCAAGCTTGACGTAATTGAGGCCCTTCTCCTTGGCGCGGGCTTCGCGGGGATCGCCGTCCCGGTCTCCGGCCTCGAAGAAGGGGGCGCGCTCGGGGTGGCGGAATCCGGCGGCGGGGTCGAGCGTGACCTTGCCGTCCAAGGCGAGGACGGCTCCGTCGCGCGTCCGCACGAGCGGGTTGACTTCGACCAGGGTGGCGTCCTCGTCGGCGGCGGTCCGCCACAGGCGGCGCATCGCGGCGGCGGCACCGAGGCGGATCTGCTCGGGCAGCCCTGCGCGGGTGCAGAGCTCTCCCGCAGTGCGGTCGTCGAGGCCGTGTGCGGGAACGGGGATGCGGACGACGGCGTCCGGCGTCCGGGCCGCGACTTCCTCGATGTCCATCCCGCCCTCGGCCGAGCAGATGGCGAGGAAGTTGCGGTTGGCCCGGTCGAGCAGCACCGCGAAGTAGTACTCCTCGGCGATGTCGGTCGCCTCTTCGACCAGGACGCTGTGGACCGTGTGGCCCTTGATGTCCATGCCGAGGATCTCCTCGGCCCGGACTCCGGCCTCACCCGGGCTGTCGGCGACTTTGACGCCGCCGGCCTTGCCGCGACCGCCGGCCTTCACCTGCGCCTTGACGACGACGCGGCCGCCCAGGGAGCGCGCGCTGGCCGCCGCCTGCTCGGGGGTGCGGGCGAGCTGCCGTTCAGCGAGCGGGACGCCGTGCTCGCCGAAGAGCTGCTTCGCCTCGTGTTCGTAGAGATCCACCGGGCCTCCTCGGGTTCGCTGCCCCCGGAACAGTCATACGCGAGATTGTATGCAGTATTCAAGATGCGTTTCCGGGACACCTTCCGCGACTCGGCCCCTCCGGCCCGCCCGCCGCCCGGCGATCCCGATTGCGGGGGTAGGCAGCGCCGATCGGTGTATGAATACTGTATGCAACGCACCGGAGGTGAGCCATGGACACGCTCGATCCGCCCCCCGCCCCGCCCGCCGCATCCAGGCCCGCAGCGGCCCGGACCAACTTCGTTTCGCCCTACGCCGCACCGGCCGGCGAGTGCCGGGACTGGGCGGGGCGCCGCTACGTCGTCGGCCCCTCCGCCCGCACCCTCGCCGGGCGGGACCGCTCCCGCCAGCTCGCCGGTGCGGCGGCCGCGCTCGCGGCCGTCGGCATCCTGCAGTTCGGCTACGGCGCCGCAGTCCCGGGCCTGGCCGCCCTGCACGGCTGGAGCCCCGCCGCCGCCCTCCTGCCGCTCGCCCTCTGGGCGGTGGTCCAGGCCGGCACCGCCGCACCGCTCGCACTCCTGCGCGAGCGCGGGCGCGCCCGCCCCGCCGCGGCGGTCCCGCTGGGGGCCGCCCTCGCTGCGGCCGGACTGCTGGCACTGGGCCACGCCGACACCCTCACCGGCGCCGTGCTGGGCTACGGCCTGCTCGGCGGCGCGGGCGCGGGGCTCGTCTACCACTCCTGCGTGCGCCTCGCCGCGGCCTGGTTCCCCGAGCGCACGGCGCTGCACACGGCCTTCACCGGCGGCGCGTTCGCGCTGGGGACCGTCCCGCTGCTGGCGGCCGCGGGCGGGCCCGTCGCGCCCGGCGCACTGCCGGGGGCGCCGGCCGCGCTGGCCGCCGCCGTCGCGGTGGTCGGTGCCTGCGCGGGCGCCCGGCTGAGCGAGCCGCCCGGCGACTGGTGGCCGCCGGGCAGCGACCCGCGCCGCTGGGCGCTCACACAGCGTCGCCCCCGCGCCGGCCGCGACCTCTCCCCCGCCCAGGCGCGGCGCAGCGGTGCGCTGGGCCGGCTGCACCTGGTGGTGGCGGCCTCCGGCGCCGCCGCACTCTTCGACCTGGCTGTCCTGCCGCTCCTGCTCAGCAGTGCGGGCTTCGCCCCGGCGGCGACGGCCGCGGCGGCGGCCGCCCGGGTCGCCGGGAGCGGACTGGGCCGCGCCGCGGCCGCCCGGTTCGCCGAAGCGGGCGACCCCCGGACGGTGCTGGCTGCGGCGTGCTCCGTCGCGGCGGCGGCGCACGCCGGGCTGGCCGCCGCAGTCGCGGCCGGCTCGCCGTGGGCGGCGGCGCTGTGCGCACTGCTGGCCGGCGCGGGCGCCGGCCCCTGCTATCCGCTGACCCGCGAACTCGCAGCCGACTTCTTCGGCCGCCGCAGCGCGGCGCGGATCCAGGGCCTGGTCTACAGCGCCAAGGGCGTCGGCGGCGCGGTGGGCATCGGCGGCGGCGCGCTGCTCATCACCGCGGCGCCGGCGGCGCTGCCGGTCGCGGGCCCTGCAGCGGCCGGCGCGGCAGCGGCGGTGGCGGCGGTGGCCGCCGTGCGCCTGCGCCGCCCCCTGCCGGTGGCCGTGCTGCCCCGGCCGGCGCCGCAGTGACGCCGCACCACCTGCACTGAACTGGCACTTTCCCCTCGGGGGTGGACACCCGACCGGGGCTGAGGTAGCAATAATGCCCATACTGTATGCAGTATCCGGGCGCATCGGTGAGTGAGGAGACGCACCTTCCATGAGCAACGGAACCGGCGACGAAACCCCCGCCCCCACCCCCGAACCGGCCACCATCTCCGGTGGCCACCTGGTGGCGAAGGCCCTGAAAGCCGAAGGGGTCGAAGTAGTGTTCACCCTCTGCGGCGGGCACATCATCGACATCTACGACGGCTGCGCCGACGAGGGCATCGACGTCATCGACGTGCGGCACGAGCAGGTGGCCGCGCACGCCGCCGACGGGTACTCCCGCATCACCGGCACGCCCGGCTGCGCGGTGGTCACCGCCGGCCCGGGCACGACCGACGCGGTCACCGGCATCGCCAACGCCTACCGCGCCGAGAGCCCGATGCTCCTCATCGGTGGCCAGGGCGCACTCAGCCAGCACAAGATGGGGTCCCTGCAGGACCTCCCGCACGTCGACATGATCACCCCGATCTCGAAGTTCGCGGCCACCGTGCCGCACACCGAACGCGTGGCCGACATGGTGTCGATGGCCTTCCGCGAGGCCAACACCGGCGCGCCCGGCCCGTCCTTCCTGGAGATCCCGCGCGACATCCTGGACGCGAAGGTGCCCGCCGACGCCGCGCGCATCCCCGAGCCCGGCCACTACCGCGCCTCCACCCGGCAGGCGGGCGACCCGGCCGCAGTGGAGCGCCTGGCCGAGCTGCTGGTCCGCTCCGAGCGGCCGAGCATCCTGCTCGGCGGGCAGGTGTGGACGACGCGGGCGACCGACAGCGCGACCGACCTGGTGCGCTCGCTGAACGTGCCGGCGTTCATGAACGGCGCCGGCCGCGGCACGCTCCCCCCGGGCGACCCGCACCACTTCCAGCTGGCGCGGCGGCACGCGTTCTCCGAGTCCGACCTGATCATCATCGTCGGCACGCCGTTCGACTTCCGGATGGGCTACGGCAAGCGGCTCTCGCCGGAGGCGACCGTCGTCCAGATCGACCTCAACTACGCCACCATCGGCAAGAACCGCGACGTGGACCTCGGCATCGTCGGCGACGCCGACACCGTGCTGTCCGCGGTACTGCAGGCCGCCTCCGGCTACGGCGACACCGGTGCGCAGGGCCGCAAGCCCTGGCTGGAGGAGCTGCGCGCGGTGGAGGCCAAGGCCCGCGGCAAGCGCCAGGAGCTGCTCACCTCGGACGCCTCGCCCATCCACCCCTACCGGCTGGTCTCCGAGATCAACGACTTCCTCACCGAGGACTCGATCTACATCGGCGACGGCGGCGACATCGTCACCTTCTCCGGCCAGGTCGTGCAGCCCAAGTCGTCCGGCCACTGGATGGACCCGGGGCCGCTGGGCACCCTCGGCGTCGGCGTCCCCTTCGTCATGGCAGCCAAGTACGCCCGCCCGGACAAGGAGGTCGTGGCGCTGTTCGGCGACGGCGCGTTCAGCCTCACCGGCTGGGACTTCGAGACGCTGGTCCGCTTCGACATGCCGTTCATCGGCATCGTCGGCAACAACTCCTCGATGAACCAGATCCGCTACGGCCAGATCGCGAAGTACGGCGAGGAGCGCGACGAGCTCGGCAACACCCTCGGCGACGTCCGCTACTCGGAGTTCGCGAAGATGCTCGGCGGCTACGGCGAGGAGGTGCACGACCCCGCCGAGATCGCGCCGGCGCTGCAGCGGGCGCGCGAGTCCGGCAAGCCGTCCCTGATCAACGTCTGGATCGACCCGGAGGTCTACGCGCCGGGCACCCGCAACCAGACGATGTACAAGTGACCGCCGGCGCGCAGGAGGCAGCCATGGCACAGGCACTCGACGGCATCCGCGTCCTGGACATGACCCACGTGCAGTCCGGCCCCTCGGCCACCCAGATCCTCGCCTGGCTCGGCGCCGACGTGGTCAAGCTGGAGGCGCCCACCGGCGACATCACCCGCCGCCAGCTGCGCGACGTCCCCGACGCCGACAGCCTCTACTTCACGATGCTGAACTCCAACAAGCGCAGCATCACGCTGAACACCAAGAGCGACGAGGGCAAGGAGATCTTCCTCGACCTGGTGCGCCGCAGCGACGTCCTGGTGGAGAACTTCGCTCCGGGCGCGCTGGACCGGATGGGCTTCACCTGGGAGGCGCTCCAGGAGGCCAACCCGCGGCTGGTCTACGCCTCGATCAAGGGCTTCGGCCCGGGCGCCTACGCCGACTTCAAGGCCTACGAGGTGATCGCCCAGGCGATGGGCGGTTCGATGAGCACCACCGGGTTCGACACCGGGCCGCCGCTGGCGACCGGGGCGCAGATCGGCGACTCGGGTACCGGCATGCACACGGTGGCCGGCATCCTCGCCGCGCTGCTGCAGCGCTCCTCCACCGGGCGCGGCCAGCGCGTCGAGGTGGCGATGCAGGACGCGGTGCTCAACCTGTGCCGGGTGAAGCTGCGCGACCAGCAGCGGCTGGCCCACGGGCCGCTCGCGGAGTACCCCAACGACGAGTTCGGCGACGAGGTGCCGCGCTCGGGCAACGCCTCCGGCGGCGGCCAGCCCGGCTGGGCGGTGCGCACCGCGCCGGGCGGGCCCAACGACTACGTCTACGTGATCATCCAGCCGCCCGGCTGGAAGCACCTGGCGGAACTGGTGGGCCGGCCCGAACTGGCCGACGACCCGGAGTGGGCGACGCCCGAGGCGCGGCTGGACAAGCTCGACAAGGCGTTCGGGCTGATCGAGGAGTGGTCCGCCAAGCTGCCCAAGGGCGAGGTCCTGGATGCGCTGACGGCACGCGGCATCCCGTGCGGCCCGATCCTGTCCACCAAGGAGATCGTCGAGGACGAGACGCTGCGCGCCAACGGCATCGTCACCGATGTCGAGCACCCCGAGCGCGGCACCTACACCACCGTCGGCCTGCCGATCCGGCTCTCGGACTCCCCCGCCGACGTGCGGCGCTCGCCGCTGCTCGGTGAGCACAACACCGACGTCTACGGCGGCGAACTCGGGCTTTCGGCCGAAGAGCTGGCCTCCCTGGCACAGAACGGAGTGATCTGACCGATGGCCGAACCCAAGGCCGACACGAGGAGCTACGACACCGCGGCCGTGCGCCGGGTGCTCGACGCTGCGCGGGCAGAGGGCCGCACCGCGCTCACCGCGCCGGAGGGCAAGGCGCTGGCCGACGCCTACGGCATCCCGGTACCGGGCGAGGCGCTGGCCGCGACGGCCGACGAGGCGGTGTCGCGCGCGGTCGAGATGGGGCTGCCGGTGGTGGCCAAGATCGTCTCCCCCGACATCCTGCACAAGACCGACGCGGGCGGCGTCGAGGTGGGCCTGGACTCGCCGGCCGCCGTCAAGGAGGCGTTCGGGCGGATCACCGCCAACGCGCGCGCCTACAACCCGCAGGCCCGGATCGACGGCGTGCAGATCCAGCAGATGGCCGGCGGCGGCACCGAGGTCCTCATCGGAGCCACCACCGACCCCACGTTCGGCAAGGTCGTCGTGTTCGGCCTGGGCGGCGTGCTGGTGGAGGTCCTCAAGGACGTCTCTTTCCGGCTGGCGCCGGTCACCGAGCAGGAAGCCCTGGAGCAGATCGGCTCGATCCGCGCCGCCGAGGTGCTCGACGGCGTCCGCGGGGGCGAGGCTGTGGACACCGGGCGGCTGGCCGACGTACTGCGCCGCCTGTCCGACCTGGTCAGCGACTTCCCCGAGATCTCCGAGGCCGACCTCAACCCGGTGTTCGCCTCCGCGTCCGGGGCGATCGCCGCCGACCTGCGGTTCGTGCTGGACTTCGCTCCCGCACCCGGGCCGAAGAAGTTCGCCCGCGAGGAGATCCTCTCCTCGATGCGCCGCATCTTCGAGCCGCGCTCGATCGCGATCATCGGCGCCTCCAACGAGGCGGGCAAGATCGGCAACTCGGTGATCCGCAACATCGTGGACGGCGGATACGCGGGCGAGGTCTACCCGGTCAACCCCAAGGCGGACGAGGTCTACGGCCGCACCGCCTACCGGACGGTCGCCGACATCCCCGGCGAGATCGACGTTGCGGTGTTCGCGATCCCGGCGAAGTTCGTCGCCGGCGCGCTGGAGGAGGTGGGCGGCAAGGGCGCCGCGGGCGCTGTGCTGATCCCCTCGGGGTTCGCCGAGACGGGCGAGCAGGAGCTGCAGGACGAGGTCCTGGCGGTGGCGCGCAAGCACGGCGTGCGGATCCTCGGGCCGAACATCTACGGCTACTACTACACGCCGCAGAAGCTCTCGGCGACCTTCTGCACCCCCTACGACGTGGCCGGCGGTACCGCGCTGACGTCGCAGTCGGGCGGGATCGGGATGGCGATCCTGGGGTACAGCCGCAGCACGGAGACCGGTGTGTCGGCGATCGTGGGCGTCGGCAACAAGGCCGACATCGACGAGGACGATCTGCTCACCTTCTTCGGCCAGGACGACAACACCAACGCCGTGGCGATGCACCTGGAGGACCTCAAGGACGGCCGCGCGTTCGTGCAGGCCGCGCGCGAGGTCGTGCCGCGCAAGCCGGTGGTGGTGCTCAAGGCCGGCCGCACCTCGGCCGGGGCGAAGGCGGCCGGCTCGCACACCGGCGCCCTCGCCGGCGACGACAAGGTCTACGACGACATCCTCCGCCAGGCCGGGGTGGTGCGCGCGCCGGGCCTGAGCGAGCTGCTGGAGTACGGCCGTGCGCTGCCGGTGCTGCCGGCCCCGGCCGGGGAGAACGTCGTGATCATCACCGGTGCGGGCGGCTCGGGCGTGCTGCTCTCGGACGCGGTGGTGGACAACGGGATGTCGCTGATGGAGATCCCGCCCGACCTGGACGCCTCGTTCCGGTCGTTCATCCCGCCGTTCGGCGCGGCCGGCAACCCGGTCGACATCACCGGCGGCGAGCCGCCGTCCACCTACGAGCAGACGATCCGCCTCGGCCTGGAGGACCCGCGGGTCCACGCGCTGATCCTGGGCTACTGGCACACCATCGTCACACCGCCGATGGTCTTCGCCGAGCTGGTGGCGAAGGTCGCCGCCGAGGCCCGCGCCAAGGGCATCGACAAGCCGATCGTGGCCTCGCTCTCCGGCGACACCGAGGTGGAGCAGGCCAGCGCCCACCTGTTCGCCAACGGCATCGTGGCCTACCCCTACACGACCGAGCGGCCGGTGCAGGTTCTCGGCGCGAAGTATCGCTGGGCGCGCTCCGCCGGGCTACTGTGATCGGGAGCACATAGAGTCCAGTCCACTGATCCACTCCCTTGCCGCGATCCCCGCCGGCAGCCGGTCCAGCCGCCGGCTGCCGGCGGGGCCGGGCGGCCTGACGATCCCCCCTGATCCCCCTTCCCCCGACCGCCGACACTCCGCATCCGCTCCGTGAGCCGCCGGGTGCGCGATCGGCCCGGACCCGCACCGCGGGCCCCGGGCCGGCCGCGGATCCGGCCCCGACCGGCACGGCGGCACTGCCACTGCAGTGCTCCGCCGGCCGCCGCGCACCGCAGCCCGGCGCTGTCCGAACCGCCATCCGGACGGCGCAGGGGCCGACGCTGGGCGGCCGCGCTCCGCCAGCGCGGCCGGCCGCGTATCCGCACGCACCGCCGGCCGCATCCGCCGCGGCCGTGAGCACTGAGGAGGTGGGGCCGCGCCGCACCCGGGGGCGTATGAGGGGCAACCGCATCGGTGATCTGCAAGGGAGAGATCCCGCCATGGATTCCTCAGACGTCAACTCCGGTCGTTCCCGCCGCGGGGACGAACCCGTCTCAACCGAAGGCATCGGCGTACCCGGGCAGCGCGAGCCGCTGCCGCGGGAGGCCGCCGCGCCGCCCGCGGACCCGCCGTCCGCACCCTCGGCAGGCACCGGCTCCGACGGCGGCGCGCCGGAGGAGGAGCGCGTGTGGCGGGCCGGCCGGCTTGAGCCGATGCCGATCCGCAAGCTGCCGGACGCTCCCCCGTCGATCCACATCCTCGGCCCCACCGTGTTCCTGGTGGCGCTGGGCGTGGGCATGGGCGAGTCCTACATGTGGCCGCGCCTGGTCCTGCTGTTCGGGCCGGAGATCCGCTGGCTGTTCCTGGTGGGCCTGACCCTCCAGGCCGTGGTGATGCTGGAGATGTCGCGCTACGCGATGGCCACCGGGGAGAGCATCTTCTACGGCGCCGCACGCGTGTTCAAGCCGCTGATGTGGTTCTTCTTCGTCACAGCGATCGCGGTCTATATCTGGCCGGGCCACCTGTCGGCGGGCGCCTCGGCATTCGAGCAGGCGACCGGCATCCCCTGGCAGGCCACCGCGGTCACCGGCATGCTGCTGGTGGGTGTCCTGTTCACGCTGGCCAAGGTGATCTACAACCTGCTGGAGAGCGTGCTCTCCATCTGCATCGGCCTGCTGGTGGTCGGCACCTCGGTCGTCGCGGCGCTGGTGGGCAGCTTCGCCGACCTGTCGTCCACCATCTCCGGCATGTTCGCGTTCGGCTACATGCCGCAGGAGGCCATGACGGCCGCATGGTTCCCGGTGATCGTCGGTGCGATCGCCTTCGCCGGCCCCTCCGGCATGCAGCAGATGTGGTACACGCTGCACCTGCGCGACAAGGGCGCCGGGATGGGAGCGCACATCCCCCAGGTGCGCGGTCTCCGGCACGCCGGCGAGCAGGAGTCCATGCCCTCGCGCGGCTTCATGTTCGACACCGAGAAGCCGGAGGAGATGCAGAAGTGGAAGGGCTGGCGCCGCTGGGTCACCTTCGACGCGTTCGTCCTCTTCTGGGGCATCACGATGCTGGTCACCATCTCCTTCACCGTGCTGGCGCAGTCGGCCGTGCGGATCGACCCGAACGTGACGGGGGTGATCCGCGACGGCGAGCAGGAGGCCGCCCTCAGCGCGATGGCGGGCGCGTTCAGCGCCGCCGGCAGCCCGGTGCTGGGCGTCGTCTTCTTCCTGTTCATCGCCCTGATCGGACTGAACGCGACGCTGGGCCTGTTCGACTCGTTCTCCCGCGGCCAGGCCGACATGACCTTCCACTTCGTGCCCGGGGCGAAGAAGGTCGGCTTCTCGAAGCTGTACGCGGTCTTCCTGTGGGGCCTGATCGCCTTCGGCATCGGCATCCTGCTGTTCGGCCCCGCCGACGGCCCGGCGGCGATCTTGGACACCCTGGCATTCCTGTCGACCTTCGCGATGGGCGCCTACTGCGTGGTGCTGCTGCTGGTCAACAACCTCACGCTGCCCAAGCCCATCCGGCCGGGCATCGTCAGCAACGGGATCATCGGCTTCGCCGCGGTGTTCTACCTCGGCATGCTCTTCTACTCGCTGTTCGCCTTCGGAGTGGTGGTGAGCTGATGGGCGCCGCAACGCACACTGCGGCACCGGGCCCGCAGCACTACGCCGAGGTCGCTCTGCCGGGCGCGCTGATCGGCCTGTTCGCCGGACTCTTCGCGGCCGGCGTCGCCGCCCTGGGCGGGCTCGGCGCCGCCATGACCGCCGCGATCGCCGCTGGGATGGGCGTGCCGCTGGCACTGCTGGGCGCCCTCTACGGGCTGGTGGTGGCCACCGGCCGGGTCGCACCGGGCTCGGTGGCGCCGACCGCGCTGTTCTGGCTTGCCGGGTTCCCGCTGGCGCGGCTCGCCGAGGAGGTCTTCGTCTCGACGGTGATGGGCTTCGACCGCGTCCTCTCCGAGCCGCTGCCCGCGTTCCTGCTGTTCCAGGCGCTGCTCAGCGTGGGGTTCGCGATCGGATTCCTCTGGCTGCACGAACGCCTGGGCCCCCTCTGGCTGCGGCGGATCCGCGACCGCAACCCGATCGCCGCCGCCCTGGTGCACTACTACGCCCCGCCGGCGGCGCCGCCGGCCCGTGCGGGCGGCGGCGCGCGCCGCCGAGCAGCGGAAAGGGGGAGGCAGGGGCCGAGGGCCTAGCGCAACCGCTGGTATCGTCCCCGGGCGTGTCGGCGCCCGGGGAACGGGTCCGCCACGTCTCACACAACAGGAGCATCAGCACGTGGACATCGCACCCTGGGTCTGGGCAGTGACGATCGCCGTCCTGCTCGGCATCATCGCCATCGACTTCTTCATTACCGCACGCCGGCCGCACGAGCCCTCGATGCGCGAGGCCGGCACCTGGATCGGCGTCTACGTGTCGCTGGCGATCGTGTTCGGCATCGGCCTGGCGCTGTTCACCGACGGGCAGGCTGCCGACTTCTTCACCGGCTGGATCGTCGAGTACTCGATGAGTATCGACAACCTGTTCGTCTTCATCCTCATCCTGGGCGCCTTCGCCGTGCCGCCGGAGCACCGCCAGCGTGTCCTGCTCGTCGGCATCGCGCTGGCGCTGCTGTTCCGCGGCGCGTTCATCGCGCTCGGCGCCGCGGCCGTCAACGCCTTCGCCGGCGTGTTCTACCTGTTCGGCGCCTTCCTGCTGTTCACCGCCTGGAACCTGATCTCCGGCGGCGACGAGGACGAGGAGTACAAGGAGAACGCGGCGCTGCGCCTGGTGCGCAAGGTGCTGCCCACCACCGACGAGTACCACGGCTCCAAGCTGACGGTCCGCATCGACGGCAAGCGCATGGTCACGCCGATGCTGATGGTCATGATCGCCATCGGCATGACCGACATCCTCTTCGCGCTCGACTCGATTCCGGCGATCTTCGGCATCACCCAGGAGCCGTACCTGGTCTTCACCGCCAACGCGTTCGCGCTGATGGGCCTCCGCCAGCTGTACTTCCTGCTCGGCGGGCTGCTGAACAAGCTCGTCTACCTCAGCTACGGCCTGGCCGCGATCCTCGGCTTCATCGGGGTGAAGCTGATTCTGCACGCGGTGCACGAGACCACCGACCTGCACGTGCCGGAGATCCCGACGCTGCTCTCGCTGGTCGTCATCGTGCTCACGCTGGCCGTCACGACCGTGGCCAGCCTGCTCAAGTCGCGCAGCATGGCCCGCACGGCCGCCGAGGCCGAGCGCGCCTGGGCCGGCGGCACGGATTCCGAGGAGGCCGAGGGCACCGAGGGCACCTCGGACTCGGCGCAGTCCGCCGAGTCCGAGGACTCGGGTGCCGCGGGGGCCGGCTCCGGCGGCTCCGGCGACGGCGGCGAGCCGGGCGGCGGCAACCGCGTCGAGGTCTGACCCCGCGCTGCGGCGGCGCAGCAGCCGCGGCACTGCGCAGGGCACGCACCCGGGCGCCCCGGTCCCCCGCGGACCGGGGCGCCCGGCGCTGTGCGGGGCGCCGGCCCGGGCCGGCGGCCGGGCTGGCGGATCAGCCGCCGCCCTTCTTCTTCGCCGCGGCGCTCTGCTTGGCGGCCTTCTTCTGCGCGCGGACCTCTTCGAGGGTCTGCTCGTCGACGACGTCAGCGATGGAGAGCCGGCTGCCGTCCTCGCCGTAGGGACCGGCCGCCTCCCGCCAGCCCTGCGGACGCACCCCGTACTGCTTGCCGAGCAGCGCGACGAAGATGCGCGCCTTCTGCTCGCCGAACCCCGGCAGCGCCTTCAATCGGCGCAGGACCTCGCGGCCGTCGGGCGCGCCCCCGGTCCACACGGCTTCGGCGCTGCCGCCGTAGGTGTCCACCAGGTCGGCGCAGAGCTTCTGCACCCGCTTGGCCATGGAACCGGGGAACCGGTGCACGGCGGGGTGCTCGGAGAAGACCGCTGCCAGTGCGTCCGGGTCGCGGCCGGCGATGTCGGCGGCGTCGAGGCGGCCGAGCCGGTCGCGCAGCTTCTTCGGCCCGGCGAACGCCGATTCCATGGTGACCTGCTGGTCGAGGAGTGCTCCGATGAGCAGCGCGAGCGGGCTTTCGCCGAGCAGCCGGTCGGCGTCGGCGTCGCCGGTGAGGTGCAGCGTGTGTTCCATGGCCCGATCCTCCCACCGCGGCGCAGCGCGCCCCGGCAGGCGGCGCGGGTGCGGCGGAGCACGCCTGCGTTTCCCCAGCCCCCCGTGCGGGCCGGCGGCAGGTTGCGCTCCGGCACGAGCCTGCTCGCCGCCCGGGCCTGCCGCCGGTCGGCACCGGAGCAGTACTCGGACCGGGATTCAGGCGATGCGGGCCACACGGGTGAGCCGGCCTTCGCCGGCGAGGAGCGGCGCGACGCTCTGGAAGACGGATCTGACGTGGTCCTGGGCCAGATGCGCGTCGAGAGAACTCTGGTCGCGCCATTCTTCGGTCAGGATGATGCGGTTGTCGTCGTCCAGGTCCTGGACGAGTTCGTACCGCAGGCAGCCGTCCTCGCCGCGGGTGCGCTCAACGATGCCGGCGAGGTGGTTGCGGATCTGCTCTGCGTTTCCGTCAGCAGCGCTGATCTCGGCGATGAGCATGACGCGCTCGGTCACGGCTGGTGTCCTTCCGGTGGTTTCGCGGGATGGCGTCCGGCCCGGGCCGGCTTCGTTCCGGCACGGTCGCCGGTCCGCTGCAGCCAGGGGGCCGGTGCCCGGACCGCTGGTGGCTCAGGCTGGATTTCAGCGCCGGCCGCCGCCCCGGGCGGCTCGGTGCGCGGCGAAGAACCTCCGCACGCTCGGCGGGGCCCACAGCAGGACCGCCATGGCGACGTGCAGCAGGTCGGTGGGGATCACGACAGCCAGGTACATCCCGCCCATCCCTGCGGAGTAGAGGCTGCCGGCGGTGGCGATCGCCAGGTACGCGGTCAGGGTGATCCGAGCCCAGTTCCGTCCGCGCAGCACCTTGGGCGTCAGCCACACCAGCAGGACCACGTCGAGCAGGTGCAGCACGATCGAGTAGACCATTACGAACAGGACGACCCGGTCCATCCACTCCCCGCTGAGGGTGCCGGCCGTTTCGCGCTCGATCGCCGCGACCAGGTCGGCCTGGTTGATGAGCATGAGGATCGGCAGGCCGATGAGCAGCACGATGCTGGCGACGATGCCGACCAGCAGCAACCGCAGCGGGGCCGGGGCGCGGGCCGGCGGGCGGCCGGGCTCGGCCGGAAGCACGGAAGATTCGGACGGTGCGTGGTCGGGTGATGACACGGGGGTCTCCTCGGGGTCGGCGGCGGGATTGCCGCGAGAGGGAGGTCGGCGAGGTCGTCGGATCAGACGGTGAGGGTCAGCGGCACTCCGATCAGGCGGTAGAACACCGCGACCCCCACCAGCGCCCAGGCCGAGACGGCGACCGCGGTATAGGCCAGCCGGCCCCGCGGGCTCCACCAATTGCGCACCCAGGCGAGGATCGCCATGCCGGCGGTGGCCGCCGCGACCAGCCCCAGTACCGACATGGTGTTCAGCGCAATCGACAGCGCCGGGTGGCCGGTCAGCGGAATCTGGGACATCAGGTTCGCGTCGGCGGTGACGATCACGAAACCGACCGCGAAGACCACCGTGCAGAGCCCTGCGCACCAGGCAAGGACCTGCGCAACCCGCGCCCCTGCAGGCTGGCGTGAGCGGGCGCCCCGCCGCCGGGCGAGCAGCCGCACCGGGGGCGCGGCGAACGCCGCCAGCAGAACCAGGGCGGCACAACCGAGCACCGCCAGGTGCAGGGTCGGCGACTCGAACCACGCCAGCCGTTCGAACGTGCTGCTGGGCATCTGACTGGTGACGATGGCTCCGGACTCGGTGACCCCCAGGTCGGCGCCGCCGCCTTCCAGGACGAAGTGGTCCGGGGAGGTTGCCACCCAGGCTTGCTCCCGCACGTCCGGGTCGTTCGAAAGGCCGGTGGTGGTGATCCGTCCCGGCCCGTCGGCCTCAACCGTGACGGGGGCGGTCAGCGTGGAGACTTTCGTGAAGTTGGAGTGCGAGGACCGCGCCGACCGGTATGTGCCGGCCACGTCCGCGGCCCCGCCGGTATCGGCGGCGGCCGGCGCATCAGCGGGCGGGGGCGCCCCGCTCTCGGCGAACGCCTCGGCCACGACAGCCCGGACCAGTTCCTTGCCGCCCCAGAAGGCCGCCTGGTTCGTGCCGTCGCCGTTGTAGGCGACGTGGATGCCCAGGTCGTGCTCTGGCAGGAGCGCCATGTTGTGGTGGGTTCCGGGCTGGTCCCCGTCCTTGGCCACCACCGGACGGCCCTGCATCGCCCGCTGCTCCCAGGCGTATCCCATGCCGGGCAGGTCCGGATGCGCGGAGAACTGCCGGTGCTGCATCGCCTCCGGGACCCCGGCCCCCAGCGCCGAGTCCTCGCGCAGCTGGGCGACCATGAAGCGGCCCAGGTCGGCGCCTGTCGTGATGACGTCGGGGCCGGCCGGGGTGGCCGGGCTGAGCTGCCCGCCGGCCCGCTGCTGGCCGCCCCCGGCCGGCCGGTAGCCGGGCGTCACCGAGTCCGGACGGCCGTCCGGGTGCGGCTGCCCGACCGAGGTGTCGGTCATGCCGGCAGGACCGAGCACGTGCTCGTCGAGGTAGTCGGAGAAGTCCTGGCCCGAGGCGATCTCGACCAGGCGCCCGGCCAGCACGTAGTCGTAGTTGTTGTAGGCGATCAGCTCGCCGGGAGGGCGTACCCGCTCCGGCAGCTCGCGGTCCGCGAACCCGCCGAGGCCGGGGAGTTCCTGCGGGCCCCATTGCGACCAGCCGTAGACGTCGTCGTCGAAGCCGGAGGTATAGGTCAGCAGGTGGTGCAGTGTCACCGGTCGGCCCTCGAAGGTGTCCGGGACCTCGATGCCGGTCAGGTACTCGTTCACGTCCGCGGTGAGATCGAGCTTCCCTTGCTCGACGAGCTGCATGGCGGCGGTCGCGGTGAACAGTTTCGCTATCGAGCCGGTGTACACGCCCGTGGTCTCGGGATCCATGGGGGCGCCCGAGTCAGGGTCGGCTTCGCCGTAACCGCGGGCGAGCACGGTCTCCCCGTCAGCCACCACGGTGACCACCGCACCGGGGATGTCACCGTCGGCGAGCTGCGCGGAGACCAGCTCGTCCAGCATCGGGCCGATGCCGCGCAGGTCGGGTTCGGAACCTCCGGGGTCGGCGCCGGCGGAACCCGGTGCGCAGAGGGCCAGGAGCGCGGCGAGAACCAGCACGAGGCTGCCGCGCCCCCTCCGGGATCTTTGTTGGTACACCTGTGATGCCACGGCGCCAGATCGTAACAGCGCCCCCCAGCGTTGGCAACGGGTTGTGCGCACCCCGCCCGGTCACGCCGCCAGCGAGTCCAGGTGCGCACGCAGCACGCGCCGCGCCCGCACCGAGTCGCCGCGGACCCCCTCGAAGACGAGATGCATCGCCAGCCCGTCGAGCAGGGCGTGCAGGCGCTGCGCCTCGACCTCCTGGTCGGCACCGGGGGCAAGGTCCGTGCCGTTGTCCAGCGCGCCGATGAGAGTCCGGCAGCTGGCGCGGAGGGCGGCATGCGCCCGCTCGCGGTGCGGCGCGAGCTCCGGGTTCGCGCCGGCCGCCATGAACAGCGAAAGGTAGACCTCCATCTCGGCCCAGCGCTCGGGACCGAGCGGCAGGAACTCGCAGGCGACCGACTCGACGCCGCGGCGGTCGGCCACCGGCAGCAGCGGCTCGACCCGCCGCCGCACCCTGTCCAGCACCAGTTCCAGCGCGAACACGAGCAGCTCATCCTGGGTGGAGAAGACGTGGCGCAGCGAGCTCACGGTCAAGCCGGCCTCCGTGGCGACGCTGCGCACAGAGACCCGGCCGACACCGTCCCGGAGTAGGACGCGCCAGGCCGCCTCGGCCAGCTCTTCGCGTCGGCGCGCGTGGTCGATCAGCTTCGGCATGCGACCACCGTAGCGACACGGACGTGCTTCCAAAAACCGCCCTGGGCCCGAGACGGGCAGGCCCCCGGCCCCAGGGAGGGCACCGCGGGCCCCGCTGGGGCCTCCGATGGGCCCCTCCCCCGGCTCGGTGCTTCGCCCGCCCCCGCACGGCGATGATCGGCGGGAGGGCGCTTTCACCGGGCGGCCGGTCCCGCGGCGCGTTCCGGAGTCGGCCAGGGGGATCGACACCGCGCGGTCCGCGGAGTAGCACTGGAGCGACCGGGCGCTCGCCCGCGCGACCTGCGGGCTCCACCGCCCGCCGAGGAGGGGCCGATGGGCGTCATCGTGGTGGGAGCGGGGCCGACCGGTCTGCTGCTGGCGGGCGACCTCGCCCGGGACGGTATCCCGGTGACGGTGCTGGAGCGCCGCACGGAGGAGTCGAACCTGACCCGGGCGTTCGCGCTGCACGCCCGCTCACTGGAGCTGCTCGACATGCGCGGCTTGGCCGACGGGCTCGTCGCCGGGGGCAGCCCGGTGCCCGAGGTCCGCATCACGCTGGACGACGGCGGCACGGCGGCGCTGGACATGCGCCACCCGGAGAGCCGCTTCCCGTTCGTACTCGTCCTGGCCCAGGCGCGCACCGAGGCGGCGCTGCTGCGCCGGGCGAGGGATCTCGGTGTGGAGATCGTGCACGGCGCCGAGGTGGACCGGATCGCCCAGGGCGCGGCGTCGGTCACGGTGGGCACGGCCGGCGGGGCGGAGTACACCGCCGACTACGCGGTGGGCTGCGATGGCGCGCACAGCAGTGTGCGGCGGCTGATCGGCGCGGAGTTCGCCGGCCGCTCCTATCCCACCCGGATCCTGCTCGCCGATGTGCGGCTGGACCGCAGCCTGCCGCGGGCGATCCTGCCGGTACTGGGCCGGGACGGCGTCGCGCTGCTGCCGCCGTACGGCGACGGCTGGTACCGGGCGATCGTCTGGGACCGCCGCACCCAGGACGTGCCCGACGACGCGCCGCTCACCATCGGCGACCTGCGCGACTCGCTCATCCGCATCGCGGGCTCCGCCCTGGGGCTGGCCGAGATGGGCTGGTCGACGCGGTTCCTCAGTGAGCGGCGCCAGGCCGACCGCTACCGGGAGGGCCGGGTGCTGCTCGCCGGCGACGCCGCGCACGTGCACTCACCGGTCGGCGGCATGGGGATGAGCACCGGCCTGCAGGACGCGGCCAACCTGTCCTGGCGGCTGACCGCCCAGCTGCGCGGGTGGGCGCCGCCGTGGCTGCTGGACTCCTATGAGACGGAGCGGCACCCGGTGGGCCGGACCGCGCTGCGCCTGACCGACGCGCTGAACACCCTGGTGAACGGGCCGGCTGCGATCCGGGCCGTGCGGCCCCGGCTGGTGCCGCGGATGCTCTCCGTTCCGGGGGTGGCCCGCGGAATCCGGCGGACGATGTCGTCGCTGGGCGTGCACTACCCGGCTCCGCCCGGGGTCGAGGAGACGCCGTCGATCGGCCGGCGCGTCCCCGACCTGCCGCTCAGCGGCGACGGGGTGCCGGAGCGGCTGTACGAACTGGCCCGCAGCGGCCGCTTCGTGCTCGTCGACGCCTCCCCGGCGGGCGCGGCGGCTCCGGCGGCTGCAGCGTGGTCGGACCGGGTCGACGCGGTCCGCACCGGACCGTTGGGCCTGTCCACCATGGACACCCTCCTGATCCGGCCGGACGGCTACCTCGCCTGGAGCGCGGCCGACCCGGATGCGCACGCGGTCCGGGCAGCGCTGCGCGCCTGGACCGGCGCGCCTGCAGACGCGGTCGGCCCCGCAGCGGACGGGGCCGGGCCGGCGCTCTGAGCGCCGCGGCGCCGACCGCCGTCCGGCTCCGGCCCGGCCGCTCCCTGTGCGGGCGCCATCACCAGCGCGGGCCGGAGCGGACGGCCGGCGCTGCGGCGAGGTCGGCGCGGAGGATGCGCTCGATTTCGAGGATGTGGGCGGTCGCTGCGGCGCGGGCCGCCTCGGGCTCGCGGGCGCACAGTGCTTCGTGGATGCGCCGGTGGTCCTCGCGCAGGCGCGCGGCGGTGGCGGGATCGGCGGCGCCCTTCCACAGCCGCGCATTGAACGCCTGGGAGGACAGCGCCGCGTTCACTGCGGACAGCGTCGCGTTGCCCGCGGCGGCCACGATGGCCTCGTGGAAGCCCGGCCCGGCGTCCGGTCCGCCGCCGTCCGCGGCTCCTCCGCTGCCGACCAGGCTGCCGATCTGGCGCAGCTGCTCATCCGTGGCGCGCGCCGCGGCCATGGCGGTGGCGGCCGGCTCCAGCATCCGCCGCACCTGCAGAATCTCCAGCAGCGTGTCGCCGGCCGATACTTCGGCCAGGACCGAGAACGCCGACAGCAGGTCGGCGGGGCGCAGCGCGGTCACGTAGACCCCGGCGCCGTGCCGCGCCTCCAGCACACCGAGGGTGGTGAGCGTGCGCACCGCCTCGCGCAGCGAGCTGCGCGAGACTCCGAAGGCGACGCAGAGCTCCCGTTCCGTCGGCAGCCGGTCGCCGGGCCGCAGCTCGCCGTCGGCGATCATCTGCTTGATCCGCTCCACGGGCCGCCGAGTGACCGGCGTCCGCACCTCCAGCGCTTCCTCGGCGCAGTCCGAGACTGTCACGCCTGTCCACTCCCCCCACCGCGGCGTGTGCCGCGGAACCATCACCGCACTGCGTGCTCTCCGCCCATTTTGGCACCGGTGACCGAATGCCCGGGGAAGTCATCGGACCAGAAGGGGCCCACGCCACCGGGAGACCCACCCTGGGACCCGGAGTATCCCCAGGGCAGCGCGGCCATTTCCGTGCGCCCGGCGCACATTGGTTAAGATCCACGGTGTTCATCAGACCAATTCCGGGCCGGCTTCGCTCCGCTGGCGGACTGCTCCGCGACCGGCCTCCGCCCGTAGGCGGCCGGGCCGCTGCGAGGGTCCGTCCACCCGGTTGCGCGCTGCGGGCGGGGCCGCGGAGAAAGGCAGAACCGCCCGGCCCGGCGGCCCTGCCGACACGCGGAGGCGGTGCGGGGCGCCCGGCCACCGCACCCCTAGAGTCGGCAGGGATCGGCGCCCTGTGAGGCCGACCCGGAGACGAGGGAGCGCATGCGGATCGCCCTGTTCATCACCTGTGTCAACGACACCCTCTACCCGGACACGGGCCGCGCCGTCGTCCGGCTCCTCGAACGCCTCGGGCACGAGGTGGTCTTCCCCGCCGACCAGACGTGCTGCGGCCAGATGCACTACAACACCGGCTACCGCAAGGACGCCCAGGCGCTCGCGGTGCGCTTCCTCAGCACCTTCTCCGCCGCCGACGCCGACGCCGTGCTCGCCCCCTCCGGCTCGTGCGCGGCGATGATCCGGGACAACTACCCGCGGCTCGGCCAGGAGGGCAGCCGGCTGGCCCGCGCCACCGCCGAACTCGCCCCGCGGGTGTACGACCTCGCCGAGCTGCTGGTCGACGTGCTCGGGGTGACCGACGTCGGCGCCTACTTCCCGCACACCGTCACCTACCACCCCACCTGCCACGGCCTGCGGCTGCTGAAGCTCGGCGACCGCCCCTACCGGCTGCTCCGCAACGTCCGCGGCCTCAGCCTCGTGGACCTGCCCGAGGAGCGGGAGTGCTGCGGCTTCGGCGGCACCTTCGCGATGAAGAACGCCGACGTCTCCGCTGCCATGGGATCAGACAAGGCCCGCAACATCGCCTCCACCGGCGCCGAGGTCGTCTGCGCAGTGGACAACTCCTGCCTGATGCACATCGGCGGCACCCTCGACCGCGAGCGGGCGGGGGTGCGGGCCGTGCACCTCGCCGAGATCCTCGCTTCGACCGAAGAGGAGCCCGCCCGGATATGACCACGACCTTCATGGGGATGCCGTCCTTCCCCGCCGCCGCGCACGAGGCGACCGGCAACGCCCAGCTCCGGCACAACCTGCGCAAGGCCACCCGCACGATCCGCGGCAAGCGGGGCGCCGTCGTCGGCGGGCTCGACGACTGGGCCGAGCTGCGCGAGGCGGGCCGGCAGATCAAGGACCGCACGCTCCGCCACCTCGACGGCTACCTGGAGCAGCTGGAGGAGGCCGTCACCGCGGCCGGCGGCACGGTGCACTGGGCCGGCGACGCCACCGAGGCCAACGCCATCGTGACGCGCCTGGTGCGCGCCACCTGCGAGAGCGAAGTCGTCAAGGTCAAGTCGATGGCCACCCAGGAGATCGAGCTCAACGAGGCGCTCGCCGAGGCCGGCATCACCGCCTACGAGACCGACCTGGCCGAGCTGATCGTGCAGCTCAGCGATGACTTCCCGTCGCACATCCTGGTGCCGGCGATCCACCGCAACCGGGCCGAGATCCGGGAGATCTTCACCGAGCGGATGGCGTCCTGGGGCATCCCCGCACCCGAGGGGCTCGGCGACGATCCGCGCGAGCTCGCCGAAGCGGCCCGCCTGCATCTGCGCAAGAAGTTCCTGTCGGCGAAGGTCGCGGTCTCCGGCGCCAACTTCGCGGTGGCGGAGACGGGCAGCCTGGTCGTGCTGGAGTCGGAGGGCAACGGCCGGATGTGCCTGACCCTGCCGGAGACGCTGATCTCGGTGGTCGGCATCGAGAAGCTGGTGCCCACCTGGTCCGACCTCGAGGTCTTCCTGCAGCTGCTGCCGCGCTCCTCCACCGGCGAGCGGATGAACCCCTACAGCTCGGTGTGGACGGGCGTGACGCGCGGCGACGGTCCGCAGGAGTTCCACCTGGTGCTGCTGGACAACGGGCGCACCGACACCCTGGCCGACGAGATCGGGCGGCAGGCGCTGCGCTGCATCCGCTGTTCGGCCTGCCTCAACATCTGCCCGGTCTACGAGCGCACCGGCGGCCACGCCTACGGGTCGGTCTATCCGGGGCCGATCGGCGCAATCCTCACGCCGCAGCTGCGCGGCATGCAGGGGTCGATGGAGGCGTCGCTGCCCTACGCGTCGTCGCTGTGCGGGGCCTGCTACGAGGTGTGCCCGGTGGCGATCGACATCCCCGAGGTGCTGGTGCACCTGCGCGAGCGCTCCGTGCAGGAGCACACGCACGCGGGCGAGCGCGCGGTGATGGCGGCGGCGGAGCAGGTGTTCTCCTCGCCGAAGCTGCTCAACCTGGCCCAGCGCGCGGCGTCGGCGGCGCGCTCGGCGGTGCCGCGGCGGATCCCCGGCCCCGCGTCTGCCTGGACCGACACCCGCGACCTTCCGGAGATCCCGGACCAGCCGTTCCGGGACTGGTGGCGGCAGCGGCCGCCGTCGGGCGGATCCAGACGGGGCGGCGCGGCAGAGGGCAGACCGGGCGGCTCCGGCGGGGGCGCGGAGAGCACCGGAAGCAGCGAAGGACCGGGATCGGGAGGCGGGGTATGAGCGGGCTGGGACCGCTGGGCTCACTGGGGCCGCTGGGATCGCGCGAGCGGGTGCTGGCCAAGGTGCGGGCCGCGATCGCCGACGTTCCGGACAGCGAGGCGCCGGAGGACGTGCCGGTGCCGCGCACCTACCGGCGCGAGCACGGCCAGGGGCCGCCGCTGGACGTGTTCGCCGAGCGGCTGGCGGACTACAAGGCGGTGGTGCACCGGGTGGCCGACGCCGAACTGCCGTCGGCGGTCGCGGCGGCGCTGGCGCGCCGGGCGCAGGCGCTCGGCCGGAGCGCGGACGGCGCAGCGGAGGGCGCGGAAGCGGCGAAGCCAGCGGGCGCGGCAGCGAAGTCCGCCGGGGCGCTGCGCATCGGCACGCCGGCCGACGCGCCGGACGAGTGGTTCGGCGAGGCCGCCGCCGACGTGGTGCGCGATGCCGCACTCGGCGAGGAGCCGGTACCCGCCCCGGAGCTGGTCGCGCTGGACGGCGTGGTCACCGGCTGCGCGGTGGCGGTCGCGGAGACCGGCACGATCGTGCTGGACACCGGTGAGCACCAGGGCCGGCGCGCCCTGACGCTCATCCCGGACTACCACCTGTGCATCGTGCGGGCCCGCCAGGTCGCCGCCTCGGTGCCCGAGGCCCTGGAGCGCCTCTCCCCGGAGCTGCCCCAGACCTGGATCAGCGGCCCTTCCGCCACCAGCGACATCGAGCTCGAGCGCGTCGAGGGCGTGCACGGCCCGCGCACGCTGGAGGTCGTCATCGTCGGCTGAACGGGCCTGCCGTGCGCACCGCGGCGGAGGCCCGCGGCGGGCAGCGGCGCGCCCCGCCGGGAGCAGGTCCAGGCGGGGCGCAGGCCGGATCGGGGCGCGGTTCAGGGGACGCGGTTCAGCCAGTCGCGGGAGCCGAACTTGGTGGCGGCGAGCTCCTGGGCGCGGGCCAGCTCACCGGGGGTGACGGCGTCGTCGGTGAGGCCGTGCCGGGCGCGGAAGGTGCGGACCATGGTCTCCATCACCTTCTCCCGGGACAGGCCGGTCTGCCGGCGCAGCGGGTCGACGCGCTTCTGCGCGCTCGCGGTGCCCTTGTCCGACATCTTCTCCCGGCCGATGCGCAGCACCTCGGTCATCTTGTCGGCGTTGATGTCGTAGGCCATCATCGCGTGGTGCAGGACGGCGGCGCCGTTGGACGAGATCCGCTTCTGCGCCGCGCCGGCGATCTTGCCGCCGGTGGAGGTGATGTCGTTGATCGGCTGGTACCAGGCGTCGATGCCCATCTCCGCCAGGGCGCCCAGCACCCAGTCGTCGAGGAAGGCGTAGCTGTCGGTGAACGGCAGGCCCTGCACCAGTGCTTCGGGGGCGTACAGCGAGTAGGTGATGCTGTTGCCGGGCTCCTGGAACATGGCGCCGCCGCCGGAGATGCGGCGGACCACGGTCACGCCGTGCCGGGCCGCGCCGTCCGGGTCGACCTCGTTGCGCAGCGACTGGAAGCTGCCGATGACGACGGAGGGCCGGTCCCACTCCCAGAACCGCAGTGTCGGCGGCCGGCGGCCCTCGGCCACCTCGCGCACCAGCACCTCGTCGAGGGCCATGTGCACCTCGGGCGGGTAGGGGCCGTCGGCGATGAGCCGCCACTCGTAGTCCCGCCAGGTGGTGGCGCGGGCGATGCCGCGGCGCACGGCGACCCCGACCGCTTCGGCGCCGAAGCCGATCATCGCGGTGCCCTCCGGCAGCGACGCCTCGATGCGGCGGCCCAGGCCGCGCGCGTCGGTGTCGGCCGGCGCGCCTTCGAGCGCGCGGTCGATCTCCTCCAGCGCGTGGTCGGGTTCGAGGAAGAAGTCGCCGGCCACGTGCACGTCGCGCAGGTGCCCGTCGCGCACCGCGAAGTCGACGACGACCAGCTTCCCGCCGGGAACCTTGTACTCTCCGTGCACGCCACACTCTCCTGACGTCGCGCCGGCAGGCGTCCCCCGCCGGGTCTGCGCCTCGCCGCCCGTGCGGCGGCACGAGCCAGACTATGCCGGCCGGCGCGGGCGGAGCCGGGGCGTGCGCGGTGAGCTTTTTCGCGGGCCGAGCGGGAATGCGCGGCGGCCGCCGGAGGTTGCCCGGCGCGCTCGCCGGCGCTCGGGGTGCCGCCCGCTCCCCGCACCCGCGGCGCAGGGCCGCGGGCCCGCTACCCCGCCACCGTGGTCTCCACCACGGCGAAGGAGTGGCCGGGCAGGTGCAGCGCGGTGCCGTCGGCGGTTGCGCCGTTCGCGGCGAGCAGCACGTGCTCGGCGGGCGCGTCCAGGTCGGCCGTTGCGGGGTCGGGGCGCAGGTTGACGCCGACGCGCAGCGGGCCGCGGGTGAGCACCAGGACGCGGCCGTCGGGGGCGGCCTCCACACCGAAGCGGTCCAGGCGCGGGTCGGCGAGCTCGGGGCGGGCGCGGCGCAGCGCGATGAGGTCCCGGTAGACGGCGAGGACCGACGCGTGCGGCTCCGCTGCGGCCTCGGCCCAGTCCAGGACCGAGGAGTCGCGGGTCTCCGGCGCCATCGGGTCGGCCGCTCCGGTGCCGCCCGAGGCGGCGAACTCGCGGGCGCGGCCCTCGCGCACCGACGCGGCGAGGGCGGGGTCGGTGAAGTCGGCGAAGAACCGCCACGGGGTGGACGCGGCCCACTCCTCGCCCATGAACAGCTGCGGCGTGTAGGGCGAGCAGAAGATGATCGCGGCGCCGCAGGCCAGCGCTTCGGGCGTCGCCTGGGCGGCGATCCGGTCCCCCCGCGCGCGGTTGCCGACCTGGTCGTGGGTCTGCAGGTAGGCGAGGTAGCGGGCGCCGGAGGCGGTGTGCGGATCGACCGGGGCGCCGTGCGAGCGGCCGCGGAAGGTGGAGGTGCGGCCGTCGTGGAAGAACACGCTGCGCAGGGTGCGGGGCAGCGCGTCGGGGGCTGCGAAGTCGGCGTAGTAGCCGCCGGTCTCGCCGGTGAGTGCGACGTGCAGCGCGTGGTGCAGGTCGTCCGACCACTGCGCCGCCATGCCCTGGCCGCCGGCTTCGCGGGGCAGCGTGGTGCGCGGGTCGTTGCGGTCGGATTCGGCGATGAGCGACAGCGGCCTGCGCAGTCCTGCGGCGAGCGCGTCGGCCTCGGCGGACAGTTCGGCGAGCAGGTGGACGGCTCGGGTGTCGTGCAGGGCGTGGACGGCGTCCAGGCGCAGCCCGTCGAGGTGGAAGTCGCGCAGCCAGGAGCGGGCGTTGTCGATGACGTAGCGGCGCACCTCGTCGGAGCCGGGACCGTCGAGATTGAGCGCCGGGCCCCAGGCGGTGCCGCCCGGGACGAAGTAGGGCCCGAACCGGGGAAGGTAGGCGCCCGAGGGGCCGAGGTGGTTGTAGACGACGTCGAGGACTACGCCCATGCCGCGGGCGTGGCAGGCGTCGACGAACCGCTTGAGGCCGTCCGGTCCGCCGTAGGGCTCGTGCACGGCGTACCAGAGGACCCCGTCGTAGCCCCAGCCGCGCTCGCCGTCGAAGGCGTTGACCGGCATGACGTTGACGACGTCGATGCCCAGGCCGGCCAGGTGGTCGAGGCGCCCGATCGCGGCGTCGAAGGTCCCTTCGGCGGTGAAGGTGCCGATGTGCAGCTCGTACAGGACCGCTCCGGGCAGGGCGCGGCCGCGCCAGCCGGAGTCGGTCCAGGCGAACCCGGCGTGCTCGTAGACCAGGGACGGCCCGTGCACGCCGGCGGGCTGTCGGCGGGAGCGCGGATCGGGGTAGACGGCGGGGTCTTCGTCGAGGAGGAAGCCGTAGGCACGCCCGGGCTCGGGGGCGGGCTCCGGCAGGAACCACCAGCCGCCGGGCAGCGGCTCCATCGCGTAGTCCGGGGCCCCCTCCAGCCCGCGCGCTCCGGGTTCACTGATGCGCACCCGCACCCGCTCCCGGTCAGGGGCCCACACCGCATACCGTCCGCTCTGCACGCTCACGACACGTGCCTACCCGCACCCCGCGGAAAACAGACGCCCCGGCGCGCTCTCGCGGGCTCTGCTCCGCCGCGCGGACCCCCATCCCGGACCGGGCGGAGGGGAAGCCGGCGGCGCGGCATGGCGGGAGAGCCGACCGGTACCGGGACGCACGCGCCCCGCCCCCGGGTTCGCGCCCGGCCGCCTTCACCCGCCCGCCCCCGGCGGCACCCAACTCAGCCGGCACCCGTGGCGATCCGGGAAAACGCCGCTCCCGTTCTCGGCAAAGTCCCGGGGGTCAGCGCTGCCGGGCGGCGGATGGCGGGCAGGGTGGCGGAGCACGGCGGCGCGGCCCGGGGCGGCCGGTCGAATCCGGAGCAGGCGCGCAGAGGCGAGGGGGAGCTATGCGGGGCGTGGTGCTGTACGGGCCCGGGGACGTGCGGGTGGTGGAGCGGGAGGATCCGCGCGTCACCGATCCGGCCGACGCGGTGATCCGGATCGTCGCGACCTGTATCTGCGGCTCCGACCTGTGGCCCTACCGCGGGCTGGACGCGGCCGACCACCAGGTGATGGGGCACGAGTACGTCGGGGTGGTCGAAGAGGCCGGCCCGGCGGTGCAGACGCTGCAGGCCGGCGACTACGTCGTCGGCTCGTTCGTCATCTCCGACAACACGTGCGCGATCTGCCGCGCGGGCTACCAGTCCAAGTGCGTGCACGCCTCCTTCGTCGCCGACATCGGCACGCAGGCCGAGCGGGCCCGCATCCCGTACGCGGACGGCACCCTCGTCGCGCTTCCCGGAAAACCGGACGACGATCTCCTGCCCTCGCTGCTGGCGGCTTCGGACGTGCTCGGCACCGGGTGGTTCGGCGCGGACGCCGCGGCCGCCGGCCCGGGAAAGACGGTGGCCGTGGTCGGCGACGGCGCGGTCGGCCTCATGGGGGTGCTGGCCGCGCACGCACTCGGCGCCGAGCGGATCATCGCGGTTTCGCGCCATCCGGACCGGGCCGAACTGGCGCGCTTCTACGGCGCCACCGATGTCATCGCCGAACGCGGCGATGCCGGCGCAGCGCGGGTCCGGGAGATGACCGGCGGACTCGGCGCGCACAGCGTGATCGAGGCGGTCGGCACGCAGGAGTCGATGATGCAGGCCATCAACTCCTGCCGGGGCGGCGGCCATGTCGGCTACGTCGGCGTCTCGCACGATGTGGAGCTCCCGGGCGACCAGCTGTTCTTCGCGGAGGTCCATCTGCACGGCGGGCCGGCTCCGGTCCGCCGGTTCCTGCCCGACCTGATCCGCCGCATCTGGGACCGCGAGATCGCCCCCGGCCGGGTCTTCGACCAGGTCCTGCCACTGGAACGGGCCGCGGAGGGCTATGCCGCGATGGACGAGCGGCGGGCGATCAAAACGCTGCTGACCCTGTAGCCGGACCGAGCGGGCTGCAGCACCGGGCTTGCCTCGGCCGCGCCGCCGCGGCAGGCCTGCTCCGGGGCGCCTTCCCGCTATTGCCTTCTCCCCGCGCCGGTTGCGCCGCGGGAAAGGAATGCGAAGCGGGCTGCGAGGCCGCTGGGAGCCCTGGAAAGACCGGGTGAACCGGGAGCCGCCACTGCGTCCAGCCGCGGCGCCGCTGCCCTGCGGCGGGGTCGGCGGAAGGCCCTCAGGTGCCCTTCCAGCAACGGTGGCCTTCAGGAGGGGCGGAAGACGGAGAGGGTGAAGGACGCCGTCACCTCGACCGGGTCGGGGAGCCGGGCGATGGCGGCGGCGCGGGCTTCGGGGGCGGTGTGGTGGGCGCTGGGTCCCATGCCGGCGGCGGTTTCGGCGTCGCGGTGCGGCAGGCGCATCGGGTAGGCGATCTCGTCGGTGCCGGCGAGGGTGAAGTGGCCGGCCAGGGCCGCCGCGAGGCGTTCGCGCTTGCGTTCGCCGACCGAGACGAGGCCGGCCGCGTCGATGAGCTCGCGCAGGTGGCCCTCGCCCGGGGTCACCACGAGGAGCGCGCCGCCCGGGGCCAGCACGCGGCGGAACTCTGCGGCGTCGCGCGGCGCGAAGACGTTGAGGAGCAGCGCGGCAGCGCCGTCCTGCACCGGCAGGCCCGTCCAGGCGTCGCAGGCGGCCGCGCCGGAACGCGGATGCGACTTCGCGGCGCGGCGCAGCGCGTACTTGGAGACGTCCAGTGCCAGCCCTTCGGCGGCGGGGGCGGCGTCGAGGACGTGGGCGAGGTGGTGGCCGGTTCCGGCTCCGACGTCGGTGACGAGTCCGCCGCCGGGCGGCAGCAGGGCGGCGGCGCGTTCGGCGAGCCGGTCGGTGAGCGGCGCGAAGTGGCCGGCGGCGAGGAAGCCGGCCCGGTCGGCGACCATCGCGGCGGTGTCGGCGGTGCCGGTCGGCCGCGCACCGGTGAGGAGGCTGGCGTAGCCCTCGCGGGCGACGTCGAAGGCGTGGCCCGCCGTGCAGGCGAGCGCGTTGCCCGCGGCGCCGATGCGGCCGCCGCAGTGCGGGCAGGCCAGCGCGTCCAGGACGCCCGCGGGCATGCGCAGCCGGGCCAGCACGGGCGCCTCCGGCTGCTGATCAGTTCTCCCCATGACCGCCCAGCTTAGGGCGGTGCGCCATGGGGTCCGGACGCTGCCGGGCGGCCGTGGCGCGCGGGAGGTTCCGCACCGCGGCGCAGCGGCCGCAGTCAGACGTCGAAGACCGACCAGCAGATGTCGTTGCGGAGCCGCTGGTCGTCGAGGACGAGGCCGCGGATCGGGTCCGGCAGCCGGTCCTGCTGCCAGCGGCATTCGGCGCGGCGCGCCTCTTCGGCCTCATCCTCGGGGACCGCAGCGCGGGCGGCTTTGATCGCGTAGGCGGCCGCGCCGAGTTCGTGCGCCGCCACATGGGCGACGACGCCGGCCTGGCCGGCGGCGTAGGCGGCGTGCCGGGGCGCGCCGCGCAGGTCGCGGGCCGCACCCATGGCGTGGCCGCCGAACGCCCTCGTCTCCATCATCTTCAGTTCGCCGCGCGTCCAGGCCCGGGCGGCGTCGATGGCCTCGCGGGGGCGCAGGTCGTCGGGCCGGGCAGCCTCGAACAGGCCGAGGACGTGCTCGGCGCAGTCGGCGGCCCACAGGGCCAGGAGGCGGTGGTCGGAGTCGGTGAGGGTGCCGCCGCGGCGGACAGTGGTGAACCGCGGGTCGCGGACTTTCGGCAGGATCATGCGGCGCCTTTCGAGGAGGGGGAAGGCTCAGGCAGCGGAGCGCAGCGCGCGGTCGAGGGCGTGCATCAGCCGTGCGACGCGGCCGCCGCGGTCGGGCACGGCCGGGTAGCGGTGCAGCACGGAGACGAGCCCGGGCGCTGCCCGCTGCCGGGACCGCTCCAGTTCGCCCTCCGCCGCTTCGGGGCCGCCGCCGAGTTCGGCGATGCGCGCGGCACAGGCCGCGGCGCGGAGGATGTGGCCGACCTGGCTGGCGCGGCGGAGCGGGTGCAGGTAGGCGGCCGACGCGGCGTCGCCCGCGGCTTGCGCGGCCAGCCGCGCCGCCTCATCCGGGGCGTCCCGGGCGGCCCGGTGGGCATCCAGTGACGCCGTGCGCTGCAACTTCGTCCGCGGATCGCCGCCGATGAACACGCGTGCCGCGTCCAGCGCGGACCGCGGCCGCGGATCGCCGGGCACCGCCCGCTCGAAGACGGCCAGCACGTCGTCGCCATGGCCTGCGACGTATTCGGCGACGGTGCGCAGCTCGGCCATCGTCAGAGTGAAGTCTCCGTGCACTTCGCCTTCGGTCCGCCCGCTGCCGCCCATATCCGCAACCTATCGCCGAACCCCCGGTGCCGCCGCTGCCCGCTCGGACGCTCCCCAGCACGCGAATGGCGTGCGCGCGGTCCCTGCACCGTTCCGGAATGCCCGTGACCACCCGGTTCCCTGCCGGCTGCCGACACCCGCCGCGGGGCCCGGACACAGGCCGGTACCGGCTCTCGGCGCTGGCGGCGCCCGCCTCCCCCGGCCCAGCGGCAGGGTGCGCAGGCCTCGATCCGCGGAGCCGCCGCGGAAGCCCCCTCCTACCGGAGCGCCCTCTCCGATCCACGCGCTGCCCCGCTGCTCTTCCCCCTGCCCGGCCCCGTCTCCGCCGCCGGTGGGGCTGTCGGTGCCCCGCAGCCCGGGCTTCCCCGCCGCCCGGCGCCGGGACGCGACGCGGCCGTCCGTCCGTGCCCGCCCTCGCAGGCCCGGCGGGCGGCCGCACCCGGTGGAAGGCGCTCCGCCACCGGGTCCGCGTCCCCGAGGCACCCCGCCCGCGGGCGGGGTACGGCCCCGGCAGCGCAGGAACGCGACGGCGGGTCCGGCGCCGCCGGGCGGGGCAGGCCCGGCCGCCGCTGCGGCGCCCGGTCCGCCGGCGGGGCCTTAGGCTGCCCCGCCACGGATTGGCCCGCTGTTCAGGCGAGCAGGGCGGTAGCGCTCTCCGGGCGGGTGAGGAGGGCGACGGGGTAGTCGGACAGCAGACCGCCCAGGTGGGCGGTGCCGGATGCGGGGCGGCCGGTGAGCAGGTCGGTCCACGGGCCGTCGGGCAGGCGGAGGGTGGTGGAGCGCCAGCCGCCGGCGTCTTCGAGGCCGACCGGGAGGCGGGTGGCGACGGCCACCGCGGCAGGGGTGCCGCCGGCGTCGCTGCGGGCGAAGGCGACGGCGTGGTCCGCGGCGGGGCCGTCTGCGGTGAGTGGGGCGTACCCGGTGAGCGGAACGGCGCGGCGGAGCCGGAGCGCCTGGCGGACGACGTGCATCTTCGCCGCTCCACTGGCGTCGACCGGCGGCCGGCCGCCGTCTTCGAGCTGCTCGAGGATGCTCGCACGGGCGGCGAAGTCGACCTGGCGGCGGTTGTCCGGGTCGACGAGGGAGTAGTCCCACAGCTCGGTGCCCTGGTAGACGTCGGGCACCCCGGGCATGGCGAGCTGCACGAGCTTCTGGCCAAGGGAGTTGCTCCAGCCGGGCGCGGTGGTGCGCTCGGCGAACGCCTCGGCGCCGGCGGCCAGCTCGGGGTCGGCGAAGACGCGGCCGGGCCAGCTCAGGACCGCCTCTTCGAAGTCCGGGTCGGGGGCGGTCCACGAGGTGCGTAACCCGGCTTCGCGGGCCGCTTTGAGCAGGTAGGCGGCGAGCCGGTCGGCGCTGATGGGCCAGGCGCCGATGAGCGTCTGCCAGGCGAGCAGGTCCAGCGCCGGCTCGCCGAGGCTGCACCGCTCCCGCCAGCGCCGTACCGACGCAGCGAACGCGCCGGCGTGCTCGGCGACGGCGGCGAGGCGCGCACGGACGTCTTCGGACCGCTTGGTGTCATGCGTGGACAGCGCCGTCATCGCGGCGGGCCGGTGCCCGGCGCGCCAGAGCGCCGCGGCGTGGAACTCCGCGGGCGAAACGCCGAAGCGGCCGGGGTCGCCGCCGACCTCGTTGAGCGCCGCGAACCGGGTGGCCCGGTAGTAGGCGGTGTCCTCGACGCCCTTCGCCGCCGCGGCTCCGCTGGTCTGCTGCAGCCGGGCCGCAAGCTCGCCCCCGGGATCGGCGCGGACCGCGGCGTCGATGCGCTCCAGGGCGGCACCGGCCGCGGCTGCCTCGGCATCGGTGGACGGCAGGTGCCGCCCCTCCCCCGCCGCAGCGTCCCCGGCGCCGGCCCGGAGACCCCCCGGCGAGCCGCCCGGATCCGGGACCGGCCCTCCGGCAAGCAGCTTCTCGGCCCCCGCCACCGCCTGCTCCCAGGCGTCGGCCCCTTCCGGCAGATAGCTCCGGTAGACGGGGAACGACGCCAGCAGCGCGGCCACGGCGCTCCGCAGCTCCGCCGGCGGTTCGGGCTGAGTCCCGGCGGCGCCTGCTCCGCCGTCCGCCGCGCTCCGGCCCGCTGCCCCCGGTTCTCCCGACGGCGCGCCGGCAACCCCTTCCGGACCTGCGGCGGAGGTGTTCTCCGGCGCCCGCCCCGCTGCAGCGAGGCCGAGCGAGGCCGCGAGGGCGGCGATGCGCCGGACGTCACCGCCGAGGAGGCCGGCCACGGCTTCGCGGCGGCCCCGGGCGGCGGAGGCGCCGGGGTCGGTGGCGGCGCCGCAGCCGGCGGCCAGTTCGGTGAGCGGGGCGGCGGCTGCCGGGTCGATGAACAGGCCGCACACCTCGCGCAGCGCGTCGTAGCCGGTGGTGCCGTCGACCGGCCAGGAGGGCGGCAGGTCCGCCTCCCGCCCGGGTTCGAGGATCTTCTCCACGACGATCCAGCCCGGGAAGCGGGAGCGCAGCCGGCGGAGGTAGCCGCCGGGGTCGGCGAGGCCGTCGACGTGGTCGATGCGCAGCCCGTCGACCTCGCCGCGGTCCGCCCAGGCGAGGACGGCGGCGTGCACGGCGTCGAAGACGCGCGGGTCCTCCATGCGCAGCGCCGCAAGGTCGTTGATGTCGAAGAAGCGCCGGTAGGAGACGGTGTGCGCGGCGCTCCGCCAGGACACCAGCCGGTAGTACTGCTGGCGGTGCTGGGCGCGCGGGTCGGTCCCGGCACCGGTGCCCTTCGCCAGCGGGAAGCGGCGGCCGTCCAGCACGAGGGCGCCGGCGTCCGAGGTGAGCCGGTCGAGGGCGGCCGCGCCGCCGTCGCCGTCGTCGGCCAGCACGGGCAGCCGGATCGGGCCCAGCGACCAGTCGATGTCGAAGACGTGCGCGAAGCGGGAGCCGGGTCCGTCCCGCAGGACCTCCCACCACCACGGGTTGGCCTCGGGCAGGGCGACGGAGAGGTGGTTGGGCACGATGTCGGCGACGAGGCCGAGGCCGTGCGCGCGCAGCCGCTCGGTGAACTCCTTGCGGGCGGGCTCTCCGCCCAGGCCGGGGCAGGCGCGGGTGGGGTCGACGCCGTCGTAGCCGTGCGCCGACCCGGGCGCGGCGGCGAGCAGCGGCGCCGTGTAGACCGCGCCGGCGCCGAGGCGGCGCAGGTAGCCGGCGGTGTCGGCGGCTTCGCGCAGCCCGCCGTGCGGGCGCAGCTGCAGCCGGTAGGTCGATTCGGGGACGCGGCGCTCCACCGGCTCCTCCAGATCCTCGGCGGGCCGCACCGTTGCACAGCCCGGACCGTCTGCATCATCCCCCACCGCCCCCGTCCGGACCGGGAGGCGACGCGGGCCTGTGGACAACCCGCCCGGGGAAAACCGCCGGTGGAAGCACTCGCCCCGCACGCGGCCGGGGCGGCCCGACGCCCTAAGCTGGCGGCATCCGAACCGCCGACCCGCTCCGGTGCGGGTCCGACCTGGGAAGGCGCCCTGCCGTGACCCACGCTCCCGCCGCCGCCCGCCCTTCCGTGCTGCTGCTGAACGGGCCCAACCTCAATCTGCTGGGCCACCGCGATCCCGGGCACTACGGCACCACCGCGCTCGCCGACATCGAGCGGCGCTTCACCGCCCTGGCCGACGAGCTGGGTGCGGACGCGGAGTGCGCGCAGAGCAACCACGAGGGCGTCATCGTCGACCACGTGCACCGGGCGCGGGACCTGGACGGCATCGTCATCAACCCGGGCGCGTTCGCGCACTACAGCATCGCGCTGCGGGACGCGGTGGACGCCGTGGACACGCCCTGTGTCGAGGTCCACATCTCCAACATCTACGCGCGCGAGGAGTTCCGGCACACGTCGGTCACCGCGCCCGTGATGGAGGGCTCCATCTCCGGCTGCGGCATCCTCGGCTATGAGCTGGGGCTGCGCGCGGTGCTGGCCCGCATCGCCGAACGGCGCTCCGCCTGAGGGGCCGCGCGGCTGCTGTGCGGGTGTCAGCGTTCTGGGCAGTGTGTGCCGGTTGTTAGTTTCATGTGCGGCGCCTGTTCACCGGCGCCGTGTATCCGGTGTCGGACAGGGAGATCCACTCAGCATGCGCGCGTCCACATCCCGCTCGCTCTCCGCGGCGGCCCTCGCCGGCGTCGTCGCCCTGACCGCGGGGTGCGGCAGCGACAACGCCGTCCGCGGCAGCGACCAGGTCCCGGTCCCCGCCGACCTGGCCTGCTTCGGCGGCAGCCTGGCCGGCTCGGGCTCCAGCGCCCAGGAGAACGCGATGATGACCTGGATCGCGGGCTACCAGACGGCGTGCGACGACGCCCTCGTCTTCTACGACGCCATCGGCTCCGGCGGCGGCCGCAGCCAGTTCCTGGACGCGGCCGTGGACTTCGCCGGCTCGGATGCGCCGCTGGACGCCGACGAGGCCGACGACGCGGTCGAGCGGTGCGGCTCGGAGGCGGTGAACATCCCCGCCTATGTGGTGCCGATCGCCGTCGTGTTCAACCTGGAGGGTGTCGACGAGCTCAACCTGAGCCCGGAGGTGATCGCCGGCATCTTCCGCGGCGAGATCACCCGGTGGAACGACCCGGCGATCGCGGCCGACAACCCCGAGGCCGACCTGCCCGACGAGCGGGTCACCCCGGTGTCGCGCTCGGACGAGTCGGGCACCACCGAGAACTTCACCGCCTACCTGAACGCCGCGGCACCCGACGCGTGGCCGGAGGAGGGCGAGGGCTCCTGGCCGATCCCGCCGGTGGAGGCCGCGCAGGGCAACAGCGGCATCGCCGAGGCGGTCAAGGGCGGCAACGGGACGATCGGCTACGTCGAGGCGTCGCACGTGGGCGACATGTCGGCGGTCAACGTCGGCGTCGGCGGCGAGTTCGTGCCGCCGGAGCCGGAGTCGGCGGCCGCTGTCGTCTCCGCCTCGCCGGAGCGCGAGGGCAACGGGCGCTACGACCACGCGCTCGAGCTCGACTACGCCACCGAGGAGGCCGGCGTCTACCCGGTTGTCCTGGTCAGCTACCAGGTTGCCTGCCTGGAGTACGGCGACGCGGCCGAGGGCCAGCGCGTCGCCGACTTCCTGTCCTACCTGATCAGCCCCGAGGGCCAGGAGGCCGCGTCGGAGGAGACGGGCTCCGCCCCGCTTCCCGAGGACATCCGGGAGGGCCTGCAGGAGACGGTCGACCAGATCGCCGCTTCCGGCTCCTGATCTGGCCCGCCGGCCCCGGCAGGGCGGGCCCCGCAGGCCAGCCCAGCGCCCCCTGGCTCACGGCACCGGGCCTCCCGCACCGCGCGGTACCGGGGCTTCCTCCCGTGCCAGTCGCGGAAGGTATCCCGCCGGCCCGCCGCGCGGGCGCCCCTCCCCTGCCGGACGGACCGCCGGCGCACCCTCCTCCGCCGGCAGGCAGCACCCGTCAGCCCGCGGGCGCCGCGCACTCGTCCCTGCCCCGATGCCCCGCGCCCGCGCGCGCCGCATGCAGCGGCCGCGTCCCCGTGCGCACCCCGGCACCGGGAGCCTCCGGCTGTGCGGCCTCAGTTGGGCCGGGGCAGGGTTCCGGGCCGTTGGGCGGCCGCATTGGACGGGCGTTCCTGCCGCGGCTGCCGGACCGGATCAGCACTGGTCAGAGCAGTTTCTGTGGCGGCGCGGGGTTCATCCCGGCGCCGGGCTGCAGCGTTTGCCCGTTCACTCACCAGGGGTAGGACGGGTATGGCAGAGTGTCACCCCTGCCGGGCGGGCCGGCTCACCACTCTCCCCTCGGCCGCTGTCTTCCCCCAGCGGCCGACCGTGCGGCTGCCGGCCCGCCCGTGCTCCGCTCCGCTGCTGCCGGGCCCTAGTCCGGGACGGCCACCGGCAGCGGGCCGCCCGGCACGCTCGAACCGCTGGATTCCGGCGTTGCGCCCTCCTCTGCACCGCCATCCGCGCGTCCGGCGGGGACCGGCGGCGCTCCATCGCCGGGCAGCGGCACCGCCGCTTCCGGCTCCTCGCCGCCATCGCCGCCACCGCGGGCACCCCTGCGCCGGGCACGGCCCCGCAGCGCAGCTCCGGCCGAACGCAGCCGCCTGGCCCGCGCGGCGAGGCGGCCGGGTGCGGCAGCGGCCGCCCGGGCCGCACGGCGGCCCGCGGCGCCGACTCCCCCGAAGACCGCGGCCCCGAAGGGCCGCTCCGTGCTTCCGCCGTCTGCTCCGCCCGGCTCCGGCTCCGGCTGCGGCGCGCCGGGATCGGCGCCGTCCACCGGTGCGCTGTGCGCGCGCGGCCCTTCCGCGCTCTCCTCCGCCGGTGCTGCGCTGCCCGGTGAACCGGCAGACGCAGGCCGGCGGCCGGAGCGGAGCCCGTCTGAACGGTAGAGCCGCGCCGCGGGCTCGGTGAGGTCGGTGAGTGCCCCGTCGCCGGCCCGGATCCGGTAGCGGCCGTGCACTTCGGCCACTGCCTCGGCGAGCGTCTCGCCGCGCCGGCGCACCCGCAGCGCGCGCAGCAGCGCGCGGGTGCGCCACAGCCGGACGCCCGCGCCGCAGGTGGGCGCCGACTCCGGCACCAGCTCCACCACCCCGGCCCGGGAGCGCCGGGCCCGCTCGGCCAGCACGTCCAGGGTGTCGCCGGCCAGCCCCCAGGCCACCGGCAGCTGCAGCAGGAACGGCGACGGGAATCCGGTGCGCGGCGCCCGGTCCTCGAACCGCACCCGCGGATCGGAGAGGTAGGCGGCCTGCAGCAGCCGGAGTTCGAGGGGCCCCTGGCCGCCGTTCCCGGGCCGGTCCCAGTCGGCGACCAGGACCGCTTCGAAGTCGCCGTTGCCGCTGTCGAGGAGCCGGTCGACGCAGGCGCGCACGAGGTCGTAGGGGGCGCCGTCGATGTCGACGACGGCGCGGATGAGCGGCGCGCCGTCCGGGCCGTCCGACCCGGCTGCGCCGTCCGGGCCGTCCAGGGGATCCGGGGCCGTGCCGGGCGAGAACCAGGCGGGCGCGTCCCGGTCGGGCACGAAGATGCCGCCGGCATGCCACAGCCGGCGGCCGAGGTCGGGCAGTCCGCGGCCGTCGGGATCCTCCACCGCCTCGTACAGGTGGCGGCGGACGGCAGCGGCCGAGGCGCAGAACGCGGCGTGCCCGGACTCGCCGGCGAGCGCCAGGTCGCCGGTGCTCTCCAGCAGCGCATCGCGGTGCGCACACGCCCCTTCCGCGCCGAGTTCGTCGGCCATCGCGCCCGACATCGCGAGCAGCGCGGCGTCCTCGGAGTCCTCCGGCGCGCTGCGGGCGGTGAGCAGGTCGGCGACCGTGACGCATTCGGGGTGGAGGTGGTGCCACCGTGCGAGCATCTCCACGAAGAACGGGTCGACGAGCATGCCGGCGTCCAGCCAGCAGACGACGTCGCCGCGGCTGCGCCGCGCTCCGAGGGCGCGGGCCCCCGCGGGATCCGTTCCGGCGCCGGTCCGCACCACGCGCAGCCGCCGCGGCGCAGCGCTCTCCGGCGCCGCGCCGGGCCCCGCGACCACGACGACGTCGAGCAGGTGCGCCGGATAGGTCTGCACGGACAGCGCGGCGAGCGTCAGGTCGGCGCGGCCGCCCTCGACCGCGGCGACCACCACGCTGACCGAGAGCTCGGGCGTCCAGGACCCGGGCTCGGGCGGTTCCATCGCGGTCCAGTCGTTGCGGAAGATCCGCGTTTCCTGCTGCTCGCCGCAACCGTCGGAGCGCAGGCCGTCGCCGTGCGACGCGGAGAAACGATGTGGCAACACATAGTCACTATAACGGCACGGAGAGTAATATCTGTGCTTCCGGCGACAATACGCGTGCCTCGGTGCCCGGAGACCGGTCTCGCACCGATTCCGCCCGCCCACCCGGAATGCCGGGTGACCGTCCCCGCCGGGAGCGCCTCCGTGCGCCGCGTTCCGGAGCTACGCCGTCCCCCAGTGGAGCCGCCGATGGACACCGCACGGCACCGCAGGCCCCCGAGGCGCACCGCGCCCGACCCCGTCCGCCCGCTGGGGCGCCGCGCGCCGCGGGCACGCCTGCGCCACCCGCTGCACCCGGCCGAGCTCACCCGGCTGGTGCAGCTGACCGCCGAGGTCCTGGCCGGTGAGCGCGACCCCCGCCATCTGGCCGGCCTGCTCGCCCCGCGCGCCTACCGGGAGGTCTCCCGCAGGGTCGGCGCCTACCGGGGGCAGTACCGGCCGCGCGTGGTGCAGACCTGGGTGTTCGGGATCGGCACGGCCGCCGCCGAGGCGGGCGCGCTGGTCGCACTCGGCCCGCGGCACCGCGCCCTGGCGCTCCGGCTCGCCGCCCGCCGCGGGCACTGGACCTGCACCCACGTCGAGGGCGACTTCGGGCGCTCCTAGGACGGCTGCTCGGCGCGGCGAAGCGGGCCGGCGCCCAGCCGCGTCACGCCGCGGGGACGCCGAGGCGGAGGGGGACGGCGTCGGTGTAGTGCTCATCCGGATCCATCACGGCGCCCATGAGCTTGAAGACGCGCAGGACCATCCGGCGATCGGAGATGACCAGGCCGGGCAGCTCCTCCTGGAGGCGGCGCTCCACCCGGGTCAGATCGGCGACCGATCGCAGCCAGACGATGAAGTGGGTGTTCTCCGGTCCGGCGATGCCGCTGCACAGGCGCAGTTCGGGGATGCGCTTGCCGAGCTCCCTGGTGCGCGCCAGCTCCTGCGGCGCCATCGACCCCCACAGCACCGCACCGGTCGGCCAGCCCAGGACCGAGCGCGCGATATCGCACCGCAGCCCCACGATCCCGCCGCGCAGCAGCCGGTTGAGCCGGCGCGCCGCGGTGGTCGGGGCGATCCCGAGCTGCTGGGCGATCTTCCCGTAGCTGGCGCGCCCGTCCACGCACAGCAGCTCCACGATGCGCCGGTCGAGACCGGTCAGCCGGGTGCCGGAGGCCTCCTCGGGAGCCGGGGGCGCGAGCGCGCACAGCCGCCGCCGCTGCTCCGCGGACAGGGCGCGCACCTGCCACTGGTCGGCCTCGGAGAACAGGTGGGTGACGGTGTGCACGCGGTAGCTGAGGATGTCGGGGAAGGTCCCGATCCAGTTGAGCAGGTAGTCGGCCAGTCCGCGCCGGGGCGCCACCGTCAGCAGCAGCTGGTGCGATCCGGCGGTGAACTGGATGCTCAGCGTGGCGGAGCCGGCGGACAGCTGCGAGGCGACCTGCTCCACTGTCCCGTTCCGGCAGGTGAGCTCGACATAGGCCATGTTGTGCTGGGCCATCGTCTGCGCCCGGGGGAACAGCGTGATGCGCGCCAGGCCGTCCGCCTCCAAGCGCCGCCAGTGCCGGGCCAGCGTCGTGGCGTCGACGTCGAGGATCGGCGCGAGCTCCGACCAGGGAGCGCGCGGCGCCAGCTGCAGGGCGTTGATCAGTGACAGGTCGAGTTCCCCGGCGGTGCCCGATTCCTGCATCAATCCCTGCCCTCACTCCCGTTTCCGGCAATTTCGAGAGTCTACTGCGGCGCGGCCGTAGGTTTCCGCAAGGCCGAATACAGGCCCTGATCTGCATGTTTCCAGCGTGTTTCGGGATCCGCGGACCGGACGTCCGACTGGTGGAACGCGGCGCACCGCGCTCCCCGGAGCGGCACCCTGCACACCCGTCGAGAAGGGCAGGCGCACGATGGCGTCGGAAGGCATGACCGTGGTGGTCCGCAGCGGAACCGTCGTGGACGGCACCGGGGCCGCACCGCGCCCCGGCTGGACGCTGATCGCGCACGGCGGCCGCATCGACTGGATGGGCCCGGACGCCGAGGCACCAGAGGTCACCGGAGCGCACCGGGTGGTCGACGCGGCCGGCGCCACGGTCCTGCCCGGCTTCATCGACACCCACGTGCACATGACCATGCCCGCCAACGGCATGAACCCCGGCCACATGCTCGACCAGCCGCCGCACTACGGCTACTACGCGGCGATCCCGATCCTGCGCCGGACCCTGGAGGCGGGCGTGACCAGCGCCCGCGACCTGGCCGGCCTGGACATGGCGACGCAGCGGGCCGTCGACGAGGGCATCGTCGACGGCCCGCGGCTGACCATCGCCTACCGGGCACTGGGCCCGACCGGCGGGCACGGCGACTTCCGCACCTGCTGCGGCTTCGACTCCGGCACGGTGCTCGGGCCCAACGGCGGCATATCGATGCTCACCGACGGCGTCGACGAGGCGCTGCGCAACACCCGCGAGGCGATGCGGATGGGCGCCGGCGTCATCAAAGTGATGGCCAGCGGCGGCGTGTGGAGCCCGCGGGACACCCCCTGGCACGACGGCCTCAACGTCGCGGAGATGACCGCGGTGGTCCGCGAGGCGGCCTCGCACGACGTTCCGGTCGCGGCCCACGCGCAGAGCGCCCGCAGCATCCGCAACGCCCTCGCGGCCGGAGTGACCAGCATCGAGCACGGCTACGAGATCGACGCCGAGGGCATCGACCGGCTCGGCGCGCAGGGCGGCTTCCTGGTCCCGACACTGGCGACGGCGACCACCCGGCCCGACCCCGCCACATCCACCCCCTACGCGGTGGCGAAGAAGCTCAAGCTGCAGGAGAGCCTCAGCGAGAACATCTCCGCCGCGATCGCCGCCGGCGTCAAGGTCGCCATGGGCACCGACTCCGGCATCGCCCCGCACGGCCGCAACCTGCGCGAGCTCGCGCTGCTGGTCGAGCACGGGATGTCCCCGATGGGGGCCATCCAGGCGGGCACCCGCAACGCCGCCGAGCTCCTGGGCACCGACAGCGAGGTCGGCACGCTCGAGACCGGCAAGCGCGCCGACGTCGTCGTCTGCGCCGGCGACCCCCTGGCCGACATCGCGATCCCCGGTGATCCGGCCGCGATCACCGCCGTCCTCAAGGACGGCGTGGTCCGCAAGGACACGGCCGCCGCGGCGGCCTAGGACGCGCGCCCGGCGGGCTCCGCCCAGCGGCGGAGCCCGCCGGGCGCACCCAGGACCCCATCCCCGCCCCCACCCCTCGTGAGGTGACCCATGAGCACGCCCAGCCCGAGGCGGGCCGAGCGCGAGCCGGACGCCCAGCGCCCCGGAGCCATCGCGCGCACCCTCGACGCGATCGAGCGCGTCGGCAACAAGATCCCCGACCCGTTCGTCCTGTTCCTCATCCTCTTCGCGGTGGTCGCGGTGATCTCCTCGATCATGGCGGCCAACGGGGCCACCTATGAGATCCCCGGCAGCGCAGACGGCCCGCAGGAGATCCGGAGCTTCTTCACCGCCGAGGGCATCACCTGGCTGACCACGACGCTGGTCACCAACTTCGTGGGCTTCCCGCCGCTGGGCGTGGTGCTGACGGTGCTGCTCGGTGTGGGCCTTGCGCAGCGCACCGGCCTGCTGACGGCGCTGGTGCGCCGCGCGTTCGGCGGGGCGCCGCGCTGGCTGCTGCCCTACGTCGCCTCGTTCGTGGCGGTGGCCGGATCGATCATGAGCGACGCGGCGATGGTGGTCATCCCGCCGCTGGCCGCGATGGTGTTCAAGGCCGCGGGCCGCCACCCGGTGGCCGGCCTGCTGGGGGCCTACGCCTCCGCCACGGCGGCGTTCAGCTGCTCTCCGTTCATCACCAGCACCGACGCGCTGCTGTCCGGCATCACCAACCAGGCCGCCTCCGCCGTCGATCTGGGCACGCACGTCAGCCCGGTGTCGAACTACTACATCACCCTGGTCATCGCGCTGATCCTCAGCGTCGCGGGCGGCTTCATCATCGACAGGGTCCTCGAGCCGTCGATCCTGCGCCGCGGTGTCCGCCGCGACGAGATCCGCGACGAGGGCGATCCCGCCCCGGCCGACACCGGTGCCGCGCTGAGCGCCGAGCTCAGCCCCGCCGAGCGGACCGGCCTGCGCTGGGCCGGCCTGGCGCTGCTGGTCACCGCGGCCGGTGTGCTGGCACTGTGCCTGCCCGCGGGGGCGCCGCTGCGCAACCCCGACGGCAACTTCCTGCCCGAGTCGCCGCTGCTCGACTCGGTCGTGTTCATCGTGTTCATGGTGCTGGCGGTCCCCGGAATCACCTACGGCGTCGTCACCAAGGTGATCCGCAGAGGCTCCGACCTGGCCACGGTGATGGCGCAGACGGTCAAGGACATGTCGACGTTCATCGTCCTGGCGTTCGTGATGGCGCAGTTCCTGGAGCTGTTCAACTGGACCGGCATCTCCAGCTGGATCGCGATCGCCGGCGCCGAAGGCCTGGAGGCCACCGGGTTCACCGGCTTCCCGGCCATCCTCTGCTTCATCCTGCTGGCGTTCTGCGTGAACCTGTTCATCATCTCCGGATCGGCGATGTGGGCGCTGCTCGCCGCGGTGTTCGTCCCCATGTTCGCGCTGCTGGGCTACGAGCCCGGGTTCGTCCAGGCCGCGTTCCGCATCGGCGACTCGGTGTCCAACGTGCTCTCGCCGCTCAGCCCCTACCTGGTGATCATGCTGGGCTTCCTGCGGGCCTACGAGCCCAAGGCCGGCATCGGCACCGTCATCGCGCGCTGCCTGCCGTTCACTCTGGTATTCCTCGTGCTCTGGGTCATCGTGCTCGCCGTGTTCTTCTTCGGCGGGATCCCGATCGGCCCGGGGATGAACGCGCGCATCTGAGGCTTCCGGCCCGGGGCCGCGCTGGTCCCGGGCCGGGCGGCGCTGCCCCCCGCCCCCCGGCCCCGCAGCACCGGCGCACCAGGCGCCCCCCTTTTTTCCGTCCCGACCGCTCCCTGGAGGACGCATGACCGGCCACCGGACCCTGTACCGCAACGCGACCCTGATCGACGGCACCGGCGCCGCCCCCGTCGCCGACGCCGTGGTCGCCGTCGAGGACGGGACCATCGCCTACGCCGGGCCCGCCGCGGGCGCCCCGCCCGCGCAACCCGGCGACACGGTGGCCGACCTGGGCGGCCGCGCGGTACTGCCCGGCTTCTTCGACGTGCACGTCCACTTCGGCTTCGAGGACAGCAGCAGGCTGGCCGACAACAACATCGACCTGCAGCGCAGCCTGCACGCCTTCGAGACCGGCGACCGGATGCGCCGCACCCTGGAGGCCGGCGTCACCAGCGTCCGCGACCTCGGCGGCATCGACGCCGGATTCCGCGCCGCCCAGGAGCGCGGGCTGGCGGCCGGCCCGCGCATGCGGCTCGCGCTGCGGCTGATGAGCCACACCGGCGGCCACGCCGACTTCACCCGGCCCAGCGGTGTCGACCTGCACCAGTGCGGCATGCACGGGATGACCGAGATCGCCGACTCCGAGCAGGAGGCCCGGGTCGCCGCCCGCCGCCTCATGCGGGACGGGGCCGACGTCATCAAGGTGTGCGCCACCGGCGGCGTGTCCAGCCCCTCCGACACCCCCGACGACGAGGGGCTCACCACCGCCGAGATCGCGGCGATCGCCGAAGAGGCCGCCCGGCACGGCGGCCGCCCGATCGCCGCGCACGCCCAGGGCGCGGCCGGGATCCGCAACGCGGTGCGCGGCGGCGCCGCCAGCATCGAGCACGGCTACCTCGTCGACGACGAGGGCATCGACCTGATGCTGGAGCGCGGCACGGTACTGGTGCCGACGCTGTCCACGTTCGACTTCGAGGACCGCATCCACCTCATGTCGGCCAAGGCCGTGGCGACCAAGCGCGCGCTGGCCGACCGCACCTTCGAGCGCATCTCCGAGGCGGTGCGCCGCGGCGTGAAGGTGGCGCTGGGCACTGACGCCGGCATCTCACCGCACGGCGCCAACCTTTCGGAGCTGCGGCACATGGTGGCGGTGGGCATGTCGCCGATGGAGGCCATCACCGCCGGTACCCGCAACGCCGCGGAACTGCTCGGCGCTGCCGACCGGCTCGGCACCCTGGAGGCCGGCAAGGCGGCCGACCTTGTCGTCTGCGACGGCGACCCGCTCGCCGACATCGCCCTGCCCGCCGACCCTGACCGGATCGTGCTGGTCGTCCAGGGCGGCCGGACGGTCAAGGACCTGCTCACCAGCTGACTCTGCCCGCGCCCCGGCCGCACCCCCGCTCGCGGCCGGGGCGCCCGAGTCCCCGGCCCCGTCTCCCCGGGCCGCTCCGCGCCCCCTGCGGGCGCCCCGCTGCCGGAGCCGGCCACCGCCGGCAGCCCCGCCCGGATTCCCCGCACGGCGGCGCAGCGGACCGAACAGCAGCACACCTGCGCACCGACGGACGCGCAACAGCGGGGCAACGTCGTGCCGGGGAAGCGCCGGGGCCCCTGCACGCGCTGCGCGGCGCGGCATACTGCAGGGGTGACGCACCGGTATCTGGACTCCCCGACACCCATCGCCCTGGCCCACCGCGGCGGGTGGACCGACGGCCCCGGCGGCGCTGCGCGCGGCGCGCTGGAGAACACCGCGGCCGCATTCCAGCACGCCGTCGACCTCGGCTACCGCTATCTGGAGACCGATGTGCACGCCACCCGCGACGGCGTGCTCATGGCCTTCCACGACCCCACCCTGGACCGGGCCACCGGAACGCCCGGCGCGATCGCCGACCTGCCCTACGCGGCGGTGCGGCGGGCGCGGGTCGGCGGCACCGAGCCGGTACCGCGGCTGGACGAACTCCTCGGCTCCTGGCCCGAGGCGCGGTTCAACATCGACGTGAAGGACGACGCCGCCGCCGAGCCGCTGGCCGACGTCCTGGCGCGCACCGGCGCCTGGGACCGGGTCTGCATCGGCTCCTTCGACCAGCGCAGGCTGGACCGGGTCCGCCGCTTGCTGGGCCGGCGCGGGATGCCTGCCGCCACCTCCTGCGGCCCGCACGACGTGGCCCGGCTCCGGTTCGCCTCGCTGGTGCCGCTCCTCCTCCCGCTGGTGCGGCGCGGCGTGGACTGCGTGCAGATCCCGGTGGCGATGAACGGCTTCCCGATCCTCAGCCGCGACCTGATCGCCACCGCGCACCGGTTCGGCATGCAGGTGCACGTGTGGACGGTGAACGACACCGGCGTGATGGAGCGCCTGCTCGACGCCGGAGTGGACGGCATCGTCACCGACAACACGGCCGGACTTCGCGGTGTGCTCGCCGCCCGCGGCGCCTGGCCGACCCACCCGCCGGCGGCCCGCGCCCGCTGACCGGCTGCTCCCCCGCCCCGACCCCGCCCCCGACCCCGCCAAGGACGGACCGCCCCCATGACCTCCGCTTCCGCGACCCCCGCGCGCCCTCCCCCGACCCCGCGCAGCGCAGGCGGGAGCAGCGCGGCTGGTACCTGTACGACTGGGCCAACATGGTCTTCACGACCTCGGTGGTCTCGGTCCTCATCGGCCCCTACCTGAGCGGACTCGCCTGCGACGCGGCCGGCGCGGCCGATGCCGCCGAGTGCACCGGCGGGCCCTATTACGTGGCGCCGCTCGGCTTCGAACTACACGCCAACGCGCTGTACCCGGCCGTCACCACGGTCGCGATCCTGCTGCAGATCCTCACGCTTCCCGTCGTGGGCACGCTCGCCGACCAGTCGCGCAACAAGAAGGGGTGGCTGTTCACCCTGGCGATGCTGGGCTCGGTCTCGGTCAGCGCGCTCTACCTGGCCGGCGACAGCTACCTGCTCGCTTCGGCGCTGTTCCTGTTCGCCAACGTGGTCTACGGCGCCTCGATCGCCGTCTACAACTCGTTCCTGCCGGAGATCGCCACCGCGGACGAGCGCGACCGCGTCTCCAGCACCGGATGGGCCGTCTCCTACCTCGGCGGCGCGATCATGCTCGCCGCGCACCTGGCGCTGGTGGTGGCGGCGCCGAACCTCGGGCTGAGCCAGGGCGAGGCGGTACGCATCGCGTTCGCCTCCGCCGGCGTGTGGTGGGCCGGGTTCACGGTGCTGGCCGTCAAGCCGCTGCGCAACCGGGTCGGCGCGCTCGCCGCGAAGGCGCGGCGGCCCACCCCGATCGGCAGCGTCACGCAGTTCGCGCGCACCGTAAAGGGCATGCGCCACCACCCCCAGACCCTGCTCTTCCTTGCGGCGTTCATCCTGTTCAACGACGGCATCCAGGCCGCAGTGCGCTACGCGGCGCCGTTCGCCACCCAGGACCTGGGCCTGTCGCAGGAGATCATGATGGGCACGATCCTGATGATCCAGTTCGTCGCGTTCGGCGGTGCCCTGGCGGTCGGGGCGCTGGCCCGCCGGATCGGTCCGAAGAACGCCGTGCTGTGCACGCTGGTGGTGTGGTGCCTGCTCATCGGCTGCGCCTATGTGCTGCCCGCAGGCGAGCCGGCGCTGTTCATGGCGCTGGGCGCGGGCCTGGCGCTGGTGCTGGGCGGTGCGCAGGCGCTCGCCCGGGCGCTGTACTCGCTGCTCATCCCGGCGGGCCGGGAGGCCGAGTACTTCGCGCTCTACCAGATCAGCGACAAGGGCTCGACGTTCCTCGGCTCGCTCGCGGTGACCGTCGCGGTGTCGCTGACCGGCGGCTACCGGGTGGCGATCCTGTCCCTCATCGTGTTCTTCGTCCTCGGCGGCTTCCTGCTGTGGAAGACCGACCTGCGCAAGGGCATCCGCGATGTCGGCAACGAGGTGCCGGAGCGCGTCTAGGGCGTGTCGGGCGGACAACCGTCCTGCTGCGCGCCACCCACCCGACGCGCCCCAGCCCGCCGCGACCGGGTCTGCGCACCGCCCGTTCGGGCCAGCGTCGGCGGAATACGGAAGCGGCGCGTGTGGCTCTGGGGTGTGGGCGGGTACCGGAGCAGGGAGCGATAGCTCCGCCCGCGGACCGCGGACGCACGCACGCACGCACGCACGCACGCACGGATGAGGGGAACGCATGCTGTTCGGGAAAGAGCACGTCCAGCGCTACCGGGAGACCGACGGGGCCGAGGGCCACGACTGGAACGGCACCACCGTGCTGATCCTGACGACGACCGGCCGCCGCTCCGGTGAGCCCCGCAGTACGCCGCTGATCTACCGGACGGCGGGCAGCGACTACGCCATCGTCGCCTCCAAGGGCGGCGCGGACGACGACCCGCTCTGGTACAAGAACCTCTCCGCCGACCCCCGGGTGGAGGTGCAGGTCAAGGACGAGCGCTTTCCCGCGAAGGCGCGCACTGCGACCCCGGAGGAGAAGCAGCGCCTCTGGCCGTCCCTCGTGGCGACGTGGCCGCAGTACGACGAGTACGTCCAGAAGACCTCGCGGGAGATCCCGGTCGTCATCCTGGAGCCGCAGAAGTAGCCGCCGTGGAAGGTGCTGCCGACCGCAACCCCGCCCCGGCTGAGGCAGGGATCCGGCGGCCACCCGAGCCCACCGGCCGGGCGGCCGCCGGGCGCTCGGTGGCGCGCATCAGCTGCGGACTCTTTGCCCTGGATCGGGCGTGGCGGGAATCCAGGGAGTACCCGCGGGCGTTACACCTGGTTCGGGGAGAGTGCGGCGCCGGTTCAGCGGAGAGCAGGCGAGAGTGCCCGGGCGGGGCGTCCACCGCTCTGCCGGGCGGCGGAACGGCCCTGAGGGGCGATCCGCACACGGCTCTGACCGTCAAGTATTGCACGGTTGGAGCGGCAGGGTGCGGGGAATCCTGACACGGACCGGCACGTTACACGCACACGGAGACCGCTAGAGCGCCTGGAGGCATGCAGACGATGGCCGAGCGAGCACTTCGCGGCACCCGGCTCGGAGCCACGAGCTACGAGAACGACCGCAACACCGATCTGGCACCGCGCCAGGAGGTCACCTACGACTGCCCTCGGGGCCATCGCTTCTCCGTCACTTTCGCGACCGAAGCCGAGATCCCGGCCAACTGGGAGTGCCGGTTCTGCGGGGACACCGCGCTGATGGTGAACGGCCATGAGCCCCAGGAGAAGAAGGGCAAGCCGGCCCGTACCCACTGGGACATGCTCCTGGAGCGGCGCAGCATGGACGAGCTCGAAGAGGTCCTCGCCGAGCGGCTGGAGCTGCTGCGCAGCCGCCGCCGGGAGGAGCGCGAGCACATGGAAGCGATGGCGGAGCAGCGCCAGACCGCCTGATCCGCGGGTAGCGGTCCGGGCACGGCGAAGGGCGACGGCCAGTCGGCCGCCGCCCTTCGCCGTGTCATGAGCGGACACGCCGCCCTGCGTTTCCCTGCCGCGGCGCGCCAGCGCGCATCCGGGTCCAGGCGGCCGGCTCCCCACCGCCGGCGGAGGCCCCGGACCGCGTCGCGAAGGGGCCGAGCTCCCGCGCAGTCCCTGGGCGGCCGGCCCTCCGGTCCAGCCGGACCGCCGGCCGCTGCGGCAGTGTCCGGATCGGACCGTGGCGGGCACCGACCGGGCCGCGGTCAGTCGTCGTCGGTGAAAGGGTCGGCGGTGCGGCCGACGAGGTCGGCGATGGAGCCGGCGACCTGGGTGGGGCGGTAGGGGAAGAGGTCGGCGGTGTCCCGGTTGGAGATACCGGACAGCACCAGGATGGTGCGCAGGCCCGCTTCCAGGCCGGAGCGGACGTCGGTGTCCATCCGGTCGCCGATCATCACCGTGTTCTCGGAATGGGCGCCGATGGCCCGCAGCGCGGAGCGCATCATCAGCGGGTTGGGCTTGCCGACGTAGTACGGGGCCCGGCCGGTGGCCCGCTCGATGAGCGCGGCGATCGCGCCGGTGGCCGGCAGCGAGCCCTCGCGGCTGGGGCCCTTCTCGTCGGGGTTGGTGGCGATGAACCGGGCGCCGCCCTCGACCAGCCGGATGGCGCGGGTGATCGCCTCGAAGCTGTAGGTGCGCGTCTCGCCGAGCACGACGTAGTCCGGGTCGCGGTCGGTGAGGACGTAGCCGCTGTTGTGCAGCGCAGTGGTCAGGCCGGACTCGCCGACCACGAACGCCGAGCCGCCGGGCCGCTGCTCTTCGAGGAAGCGGGCGGTGGCCAGCGCCGAGGTCCAGATGGACTCCTCGGGGATGTCGAGCCCGGTGCGCAGCAGCCGCGCGCGCAGGTCCCGCTGGGTGTAGATCGAGTTGTTGGTGAGGACCATGAAGGGGATGCCGCTCTCGCGCAGCTCGGAGACGAACGTGTCCGCCCCGGGGATCAGGTGCTCCTCGCGCACCAGGACCCCGTCCATGTCCATCAGGTAGTTCAGGCCCGCGTCGTAGCTCACGGGTTCAGCCTAACCGCTGGCGCCCCGCGGGCCTCCTGCGCACCCGCCCGGCTGCGTCACACTGCCTGCCGGGGCTCCGGCCGCTGAACGGCGCCCGGCCGGCGTCAGGCCGCGGAGCCGCCCTGCGGCGGGATGACCTTGCCCTGGATGACCTTGCCGCGGCCGGGGCGCTCGCCTGCGTCGGAGCCGGAGCCGCTGCCCTGGCCGCCCGCGGGGCCGCTGGGGCCGGCCGAGCCGGGGCCGGCCGAACCGGGACCGGCGCCGCCGCCGAAGCCCGGGCCGCCCGCTCCGGGCGGGACCGTGCCGTAGACGGTGGCACCCATCCGGCGCATCCGCCGCTCGGCCATGGCCACGAAGGCCCAGCGCAGCAGCGGCCGGGTGAACGGCAGCGCCAGGACGGCGCCCACGGCGCCGGTGATGAAGCCGGGGATCGCCATCAGGACGCCGCCGACCAGCATCATCAGCGTGTCGAGCAGACTGCCCTGGGGCGGCGTGCCGGTGCGCATGGCGGCGTCGGCGTCGCGGAAGGTCTTGGTGCCGGCGCGGCGCAGCACGAGCACACCGGATGCGCTCACGGCGAACAGCAGGGCGATGGTCCAGGGCACGCCGATCCACCCGCCGATGGCGATCATCAGACCGATCTCGGCGAAGGGGAGCGCCATCAGCGCCAACACGATCAGCAGCGGCATGGGAACCTTCCCTCGGGACTCCGGTTCTGCATCGGAGGTCTTCCCCTAGGGCAACGCGCAGACCCCGGGAGACGTTCCCTCCCGGGCACGGTGCGCCCCGGCCGGCCGCCGGCGGGGCCGCAGGGGCGCAGCCGCTCCGGGCGCCCGGAACTCAGCTCCCGCCGCTTCCGGTGCCCGGCCCCTCCGCAGCAGCGCCGTCCTCCCCGCCGGCGGGGCCCGGCCCGGCTTCCCCGGCGGCTCCGTCCGCAGCTGCTCCTGCGCTGCTCCCGGACGCGGCGGCGCTGGTGCGCGCCCGCCGGGCGGCGACAGCGGCGGCGAGGACCGCGGCGGCCGCCACCGCGCTCAGGGCCGCCTCCGGCACCGCGCCCAGGCGGGTGGCGACGGTCAGCCCCTCCATGGCGGGCAGCTCGGCGGTGGCGGCGTCGGGCACGGCCTCCGGCGAGGTGTAGGTGGCCGTGCCGTCCGGCGCGACGAAGGCGCTGACGCCGCTGGTGGAGGAGACGACGGCGGGCCGGCCGTGTTCGACGGCGCGCAGCTGGGTGATGGCGAGCTGCTGGTCGGACTGGCCGGTGAAGTTGTAGTTGGCGTTGTTGGTGGGCACCGCCAGGATCTGGCCGCCGGCGGCGACCGATTCGCGCACCGGCGCGTCGAAGGCGACGTCGAAGCAGATGGCGGTCGCCAGCGTGGTGCCGCCCAGGGTGAGGGCGCCGGGTTCGGTGCCGGGCACCGCGTCGGCGCTGACCTGCTCCAGCCGCGAGATGTAGCGGGTGAGCACGTCGCGGTAGGGCACGTACTCGCCGAACGGCACCAGGTAGCGCTTGGTGTAGTGCTCGCCGGGGCCCTCGTCGTCCCAGACGACGCTGCGGACCTCGCGCTCGGTGCCGTCCGGGCTGAGCCGGGAGACGCCGATCAGCAGCGGCGCCCCGATGTCGCGGGCGGCGTCGGTGATGAGCTCGCCCGCCTCGGGCTCGGCGTAGGCGTCGATGTCGCTGGCGTTCTCCGGCAGCACGACGAGGTCGGGCCGGGGCTCCTCGCCGGCGCGGACGGCGTCGGCGAGCGCGTGGACGCCGTCGACGTGGTTGCGCAGCACCTGCATGCGCTCGCCGAGGATGTTCATCTGGCCCACGCCCGGAACGTTGCCCTGGACGAACGCGACGGTGGCGGTGTGCTCGGGCACGGGGGCGGAGATCCGCGGCGCGGCGGCGCCGAACGCGGGCACGGCGACCGCGGCCGCGGTGAGCGCCGCCGCAGCAGCCCGGGTCCGCCCGCGGCCGCCCCGGCGCCCGCTCCGCCGCGGGGCGAGCCGGAGGGCCGCAGCGAGCAGCAGGGTGCCGGTGAGGGCGACCGCGAAGGTGACCAGGGCCGAGGAGCCGAGCGCGGCGTAGCCGGTGAAGGCGGTGTCGGGCTGGGCGAAGGCGAGCTTGCCCCACGGGAACCCGCCGAGCGGGAAGCGGGCACGCACGGCCTCCTGCAGGACCCATAGGGCCGCGGTCCACACCGGCCAGCCGGGCAGGCGCGCGGCCAGCGCGATGCCCATCGCCATGGGGAGGAAGTAGACGGTTTCGGCGGCGGCGATAGCGAGCCACACGTCGGGGCCGAAAACCTGCTGCCACTGGATCAGCGGCACCATGAGGGCCGCGCCGGAGAGGAGGCCGAGCCAGGCGGCGCGGCGGAGCCGGACGCCGAGTACGGCGGCGGTGAGCAGCGCAGCGGACAGCGGGCCCAGCCACCACAGGCCGTACGGGGGCAGGGCGAGCAGCTGGGCGAGGCCCGCTGCCACTGCGGCGACCGCCCGCGGCAGCGCACCCGGGATCCACGCGCCGATGCCGCCGAGGGGCCCTCGGCGTGCCCCCGCCGGCACCGCCTGTCGATCGCGCCGGGGCGTATCGCCGCCGGCGCCATCCGACGCGGCCCGGGCCTGCTGCGCTACCACGTGCGGCTCCTGATTATTGGGGGGACGCGGAAAAGGCCCGAAGCACCCTTCGGACCGGATCCGTCTCGTCGGCGGCGAGCGCGGAGACCGTTGTCTACTGGATGTTCGGGCCTTTTCCGGGTCCAACCCCCCGCCCGGCCGCGGAACCCCGGCCCTTACCGCCGCCCCCGCCTGCACCTGGTGCGTGGTGCGGCAGCCGACGGAGCAAGGTCCGGACCGCTCGACCGGTCCGTCCAGTGCTGGACTGGTTCGTTAGATTACCCAGACTCCCGGCCGTGTGCCGCAACCACCGGCGGTGTGTGTCGGCTCCGTTCGGAAGCACTGCTCCTCGCGGGCCTGCGCGGGCGGGCCGGCGGGGTCCGCCGGTCCGGTTCCGGATAACCGCCGACAGGCTAACGCACTGGCCGAAGCGGGCGCCACTTGCGCGCGCGAGGCCCGCTGCAGGCGAATCCCCGTGTCGCCGGGGGTCTGCGCGCGGCGGCCGGGAGCGCCCCGCAGACCGAGACCGGATCGCAACCTGCGGGTCGGTCGACAGGGCGCGCCCGCTGTTGTTCGATGTGATCGAAACGACGATCGCAGTTGATCGGGGACCGATCACGAACCGGTTTCCCGCCTTCGGTCGACCGGATGCAGAGGAGCGCAGGCGCATGGCGAAGATCGTCCTGAGTGGCGTGGACAAGGTCTATTCGGGCGGCGTGAAGGCCGTCGACGAGCTGGACCTGGAGATCGGCGACGGCGAGTTCATGGTGCTGGTCGGCCCGTCGGGCTGCGGCAAGTCGACGGCGCTGCGGATGATCGCGGGTCTGGAGGAGATCACCGACGGCAAGCTGTTCATCGGCGAGGAGGTCGTCAACGACCGGCCGCCGAAGGACCGCGACATCGCCATGGTGTTCCAGAACTACGCGCTCTACCCGCACATGACGGTCGAGCAGAACCTCGCCTTCGGCCTGAAGCTGCGCAAGATCGCCAAGCCCGAGATCGAGAAGCGGGTGAAGGAGGCCGCGGCGATGCTGGGCCTGGAGGGCTACCTCAAGCGCAAGCCGGCCGCGCTCTCCGGCGGCCAGCGCCAGCGCGTCGCGATGGGCCGCGCCATCGTGCGCGAGCCCCAGGCGTTCCTCATGGACGAACCGCTGTCCAACCTGGACGCCAAGCTCCGCGTGCAGATGCGCGCCTCGCTCAACCAGCTGCACGAGCGGCTGGGCGTCACCACCGTCTACGTCACCCACGACCAGATCGAGGCGATGACGCTGGGCGACCGGGTCGCCGTGCTGCGCGACGGCCGCCTGCAGCAGGTGGACACGCCCAAGAACCTGTTCCGCAACCCGGTCAACCTGTTCGTGGCCGGCTTCATCGGCTCCCCGGCGATGAACTTCGTCTCCGCCGAGCTGAAGCGCGGCAGCGACGGCAAGGGCGCCGAACTGGCGTTCGCCGACCACACGCTGCCGGTGCCGGAGGAGGTCCTGCAGGAGCGCACCGGGCTGTCCGACTACATCGGCCGCTCGCTGATCCTGGGCATCCGGCCGTCCGACTTCGACGACGCGGCCCTCTCCTCGAACGGCGGCGCCTCCATCGAGGTCACCGCGGACGTCACCGAGGAGCTGGGCACCGAGATCAACGTGATCTTCAGTGTGGACGCCCCGCCGGTCCGGCACGAGGAGGCCGCCGCACTGGCCGCGGACGCGGCCGATGACGGCGAGGACGCGGCGAGCGCGTCGCTGCCGCTGGCCGGCGACAAGTCGGTGTTCACGGCACGGGTCAACCCGCGCAGCGAGGTCACGCCCGGCCACCCGGTGCGGCTCGGGGTGGACGTCACCCAGCTGCACTACTTCGACCCGGAGAGCGGCCTGGCCATCGGCCACCCCGCCAACGGCTGACGCAGCGCCGGCTGCACTGCGGCCCCGCCGGCTCCCGGCGGGGCCGCACGCGCCTGCGGCGGGCCGCGCCTACTTCACCGCGCCGGCCATCACGCCCTGCACGAAGTAGCGCTGGAACGCGAAGAACACGACGAGCGGCACCAGCATGGACAGGAACGCGCCGGAGGAGATGACGTCGATGTTCGCGCCGAACTGGCGCATCTCGGCCTGCAGGGCCTTGGTCATCGGCTGGTTCTCGGCGTCGGCGAAGACCAGTGCCACGAGCAGGTCGTTCCACACCCACAGGAACTGGAAGATCGCCAGCGACGCGATCGCGGGTCCGCCCAGCGGAAGGATGACGCGGCGGAAGATGGTGAACTCGCGGCCGCCGTCCATCCGGGCCGCCTCCAGCAGGTCGCGCGGGATGGCGGCGAAGAAGTTGCGCAGTAGGAAGATCGCGAACGGCAGGCCGAATCCGACGTGGAACAGCACGACGCCGGCGATCGAGCCGTAGATGCCGAGGCCGCCGTAGAGCTGGGCGATGGGCACCAGGGCGATCTGCAGGGGCACCACGAGCAGGCCGACCACGCCGAGGAAGAGCCAGTCGCGGCCGGGGAACTCCAGCCAGGCGAAGGCGTAGGCGGCCAGCGCGCCGACCACCACGATGAGCAGCGTCGAGGGCACCGTGATGAGGATGGTGTTGGTGAAGGAGGCGGTGAAGCCGTCGTTGGCGAGCAGGCCGGCGTAGTTCTCCAGGGTCAGCTCAGCGGGCCGCAGCAGCGCCGTCCACCAGCCCGATTCGGCGTTGTCGGCGGGCGTGCGCAGGCTGGACACGAACAGGCCCAGCGTCGGCATCAGCCAGAACAGCGCCACCAGCACCAGCAGGAACTGGAACACGCCCGATCCCAGCCGCGCCGCGATGCGGCCGACCGGCCGGCGTGCCGCGCCGGAGGCCGGAGCGTCCGTGCCGTTCGGGGAGGGCGCGCCGTCCGGGGCGGGGCGGCCGGCTGCGGCGGGCGGCGGTGCGGAGCTCATACGTTCTCCCGGCGGAACCGTCGGATCTGGAAGACCATCGCGGGCACGACCAGCAGCAGCAGGAACACCGCGAGTGCACTGCCCAGCCCCTGGTCGTTGACGCCGAACGCCACCCGCCACATCTCCACGGCGAGGACGTTGGCGTCGGCCTGCACCGACCCGGGCGCGATCACGTAGACCAGGTCGAAGATCTTGAGGACGTAGATCATCAGGGTCACGAAGACGACCATCAGCACCGGCGACAGCAGCGGCACGGTCACCTTCCGGAACACCTGCCATTCGGTGGCGCCGTCGACGCGGGCGGCCTCCAGCGCGTCGCGCGGGATGGCGGCCAGGCCGGCGGCGATGAGGACCATCGCGAAGCCCGCCCACACCCACAGGTAGGCGCCGATGATGGCGGGGGTGACCAGGCCGGGTCCGAGCCAGGTCACGCCCGCGTAGGGCGGCGTGAAGTTCCGCTCGGAGAGCTGGATGGAGTAGGCGCCGTGCGCGTCGTCCAGGCCGTCCTCGAAGGCGAACGTGCCGTCGGCGGCGGTCTCGGTGGTGGCCACCGGGTCGCCGCCGTCTTCGGGGATGAGCTCCACCAGGACGCCGGGCAGGCCGCTCTCGCCGGGATCGACCGCGCCGTCGGTGCCGCCGCCTCCGGGGGTGAAGTCGAGCCAGACCGTACCGGTGAGCGCGCCGTCGGCAGGCTGGGCCTCGGCGGCCTGCCCGGCGCCGGCCGGGAGGTCGTCGGGCGCGACGCCGACCAGGCCGAGCTGCGCGGTGTCGCCCGGCTCGAACTGCATCCCGGACGACATGCCGCCGCCGGGAACCGGGTTGAGGTCGCCGTGGCCGTCGCCCTCGCTGCGCGGGCGGGCGTCGGGGTAGAGGCCGGCCGGGCTGACGGTGTCCTGGACGGTGGTGATGACCGCGTTGGCGATGCCGCGCTCGGGGTCCTGCTCGTAGACGAGGCGGAAGATCACGCCGGAGGCGAGGAAGGAGACGGCCATCGGCATGAACACGACCAGCTTGAACGCCGTGGACCAGCGGATGCGCTCGGTGAGGACGGCGAAGATCAGGCCGGCGACGGTGACCAGGGTGGGTGCGACCACGACCCAGACGAGGTTGTTCCGCAGCGCGGTGAACGTACCGGGGGTGGTGAACATGCGGGCGTAGTTGTCGAGCCCGACGAACTGGGTGCCGGCCGCGTCCCACAGGCTCCGGTACACCGAGAACAGGATCGGATAGACCATGTAGGCGCCGAGGAACAGCAGCGCGGGCAGCAGGAACAGCCATGCGAGTCCCCGCGGGGGCCCCAGGCGCCGGGCGCGCGCCGCGGGGGGATCTGCCCGGCCCGGTGGGGCGGGCCGCGGTGCGGTGTCGGCCATCGCCGTCCTCTCTGTCGTGCCCTGCTTCCGTGTGCCTGTGCCGCGCGGCGCGCAGGGGCAGGGTGCGGCCGGTCCGGCGGTGCTGGCGCCGGACCGGCCGCTACTCCCCTGGCTGTTCCGGGCGCTGCGCCTACTCCGCGCCGGCTGCGGCGTCCTCCAGCTCCTGAGCGGTGGCCTCGGGGTCGCCCGGGTCGCGCAGGAAGTCCTGCAGGATCGACCACATGCCGCGGCCCTCAGTGGCGCCGAACTCGCTGGGCACCTGGTCGGAGAGGTCGTAGCGGACGGAGTCGCCGGCGTCCAGCACGGTCTGGCCGAGGTCCTGGGTGAACTCGTCGGCGTAGGCGTCGGGCTCCACGTTGGAGTTGGCCGACAGGTAGCCGCCCAGCCCGGCCCAGGCGGTCTGCGCCTCGGCGGAGGCGAGGTAGGCGAGCAGCTCCTGGGTGCCCTGGTTCTCGCTCATGGCCACGGCGAGGTCGCCGCCGACCACGACCGGCGCCTTGTCGCCGACCGAGGGGAACGGGAAGGCGAGGGCGTCTTCGCCGACGGTGGCGCCGGCCTCGGTGGCGTTGGCGGCCACGAAGTCGGCCTCGAAGACCATGGCGGCGTCGTCCTGGCCGTAGACCTGGGTGACGCAGGTGGGGAAGTCGGTCTGGACGGCGCCGTCGGTGCCGCCGTTCATGAAGCCGGCTTCGCCCCACACCTCGGCGAGGGATTCCAGGGTGGCGACGACGGTGTCGTCGGTCCACGGCGTCTCGTGGGCGACGAGGGCGTCGTAGGCGTCCGGTCCGGCGTGCGAGAGGTAGGCGTTCTCGAACCAGTCGGTGAGCGTCCAACCGGAGGCGCCGCACATGGCGAACGGGGTCGCGCCGGAGTCGGAGAGCGTGGGGGCGGTCGTCTCGACCAGGTCGTCCCAGGTCCGCGGGGGCTGAACGCCGGCGGCGTCGAAGGCGTCCGGCCGGTACCAGATGATGGATTTGTGCGCGGCCTTCATCAGGAAGCCGTAGGCCTCGCCGTCGACCGAGCCGAGGTCGCGCCAGTAGTCGGTGTAGTCCGACTCCAGGGTTGCGGCCGCCTCCCCTTCGAGGGGGTAGAGGGCGCCCTGCTCGGCGTATTCGGCGAGCAGGCCGGGCTGGGGCAGCATGGCGACGTCCGGCGGCTCGCCGGCCTCGATCTTGGGGCCGAGGTAGGCGCCGGTGTCCTCGCCGGTGGGCTCGTAGGCGATGGTGGCTCCGGTCTCCTCTTCGAAGGCGGCGAGGACCTCTTCGAAGTTCTCCTGCTCCACGCCGGTCCATTTGCCGGCGACCTTGAGCTGGACGCCGTCCAGGTCGCCGCCGCCGGGCGGGCCTTCGCCGCCGCCCGGTGCGCAGCCGGCGGCGGCCAGCAGGCCCGCCGCTGCCAGGGCTGCGCCGCGGCGCAGCCGCGCCCTCCGCCTGTCCGTGGGGGTCTCAGCCATCGCGTCCCTCGCGTTCCCAACCGGCGGCGCCGTCGCCGGTGCCGATGTCGAAGAAGTCCGGGCGCCCGTGCCGGTCCGAATGCGCAGCGGGGCCCGGTCCGGCGGGCGCTGCCTCCGTCGTATCAACCTTTGTTGCGGGCGCCCAGGGCACGTCCGAACGCCGTTACGAATGAGTTACCAATCGGGCAAACCATCCGAAATTGACCCGTCCGGGATCGGCCAGAAACGGCGGCACCCGCGGCGCCGGCCGTGCCGGTGACGCGGGTGCGGACCAAGGAGCGCGGCTAGCGGCCCTGGGTGAGGTGGCGGCCGATGACCATCCGCTGGATCTGGTTGGTGCCCTCGACGATCTGGAGGACCTTGGCTTCGCGGAGGTAGCGCTCGGCGGGCAGGTCGCGGGTGTAGCCCATGCCGCCGAGGACCTGGACGGCGTCGACGGTGGTCTTCATGGCGGCGTCGGTGGCGAAGAGCTTGGCCATGGCGGCCTGGCGGCTGAAGGCGCGGCCGGCGTCGCGGCGGCGGGCCGCGGCGAGGTAGAGCTCGCGGGCGGCCTCGACCTGGGTGGCCATGTCTGCGAGGAGGAAGGACAGGCCCTGGAACTCGGCGATGGGGCGGCCGAACTGGCGGCGGTCGCGGGCGTAGTCGACGGCGAGGTCGAGGGCGGCCTGGGCAAGGCCCACGGCGCAGGCGGCGATGCCGAGGCGGCCGGAGTCGAGGGCGGCGAGCGCGATGGGGAAGCCCTGGCCCTCCTCGCCGATGCGGGCCCCGGCGGGGATCTCGGCGCCGTCGAAGCGGAGGACGGCGGTGGGCGAGGCGTTCATGCCCATCTTGCGCTCGGGGGCGTCGGCGGCGATTCCGGGCAGGCCGGTGGGCAGGTGGAAGCAGCTGATCCCGCGGGCCCCGGAGTCGGGGGCGCCGGTCCGGGCGAAGAGGGCGGCGAAGTCGGAGACTCCGGCGTGGGTGATCCAGGATTTGGCGCCGGTGACGCGGTAGCCGGCACCCGTGGGCTCGGCGCGGGTGGACAGGGCGGCCGCGTCGGACCCGGAGTGCGCTTCCGACAGGCAGTAGGAGCCGAGGAGGTCGCCGCCGAGGAGCGCGGGCAGGTGCTCGTCGCGCTGGGCCGGCGTGCCGTACTCGGCGAGGGGGAAGCAGGCCAGGGTGTGGACGCTGAGCCCGAGGCCGACCGCGAGCCAGGCTCCGGCGAGCTCTTCGACGACCTGCAGGTAGACCTCGTAGGGCTGGTCGCCGCCGCCGTGCTCAGAGGAGTACGGCAGCCCGAGTAGCCCGGCAGCGCCGAGGGTGCGGAAGAGGCCGCTCGGAAACTCGCCGCGCTCCTCGCCTTCGGCGGCGCGCGGCGCCACCTCTTTCTCCGCGAGGTCGCGGACCAGACCGAGCAGCTCGGTCGCCTCGTCGGTCGGCAGGATGCGCTCAACGGCCATGTCGTCCCCGTCGCTCAGTAGCCCAGATCCATCGGTCGTCCGACTACTTCTTCGGACGTCCGACTATCTGCCAATACTGGCATGCCCTGAATCACACCCTTTCACCCGCCCTGGCGTCGGGGGGCCAGGCTCCGGCCCCCTCCCCCGCCCCGGCCGCGGGGACGCCTCCCGAGAGCACGACAAGAAAGGACGGCTTCGCCGGCAGCATTTTTGCCCTGTGCCGGCGCTTCCTACCTCGGCTTCCCAGTCCTCCGCCATCACTGGGCCGGGAAGAAGGCAGCAGCGGCGGACCCGCCGGACCGGCCCGCTGCCGCAGGCGCTAGCGCGGCTTCAGCCCCTCGCGGATGGTCTCGGCTTTGGTCCGCACGTATTCGACGTCGCGCAGGTACAGGTCGGCGTGGCCGTCGGCGATGTCCTTCGCGAACTTCTCGTCACCCGCTCCGGCCCGGGTATGCATGAGGTCGACGAGGCCCCGCAAGCGCTCGCAGACCAGCTCGGGAAGTGCTTCGCGGTCTTCGGCGGCCAGCCCGTAGGAGTCGCAGAACGTCCGGGCCCTGTCCACCTGGGAATCCACCGTGCCGAACCCGTCGGGGTGCTCCGGGGCGGCGAGCGGAGCGAACCGGTACAGCGCATAGGCGATGTCCCAGGTGCGCGGCGCGGGGTGTGCGGTGTCGAAGTCGATGATCCCGACGGCCTCTTCGCCGCGGAAGACGCAGTTGTAGGGCGCGAAGTCACCGTGGCACACCGTCTCCTCAGGGGGCCTGGCCGGCAGCATCCAAACGTCGTCCGGGCGGTGCTCGAAACCCTGACCGGCGTCGTGGAGCCGCCGCAGCAGCGCCGCCGAGCTCACCAGGGCCCGCTCCGACCGCACCGCGGCCGAGAGCGGATAGTTGCCCACGTCACCGGCGATGAAGCCGACTACCTCCCGCCCACCCTCGATCCCCCGAGGCTCGGGCACCGGAAGCCCCTCTGACCGCAGGTGGCGCAGGAGGCGGTGGACAGTCGGCGTCCATTCACCGGCTTCCCGCACGACCCCGGAACCGCTGAACTCGATGCGCGTCATGCCTGCCTCTCGATGCGGAGGGGTCACCGGGCGCTGCGGCCAACCAGGACCTCCGTACCGCTCGAACGCCCATCGCCGCCACATGGCCGCCCGGCCCGCTACAGCCGGAGCTTCCCGGTCCGGCCACCCCGCATCGGGATGGTACGCCTAGGCCCGCGAAGGGACCCCGAAAAGGCCTCAGTACGCCCATGTTCGCCAGCGCAGCTGCCGCCTGCCTTGCCCGTCATCCGGCCCCGGCTCCACCCGCCAGCCTGGGCAGGGATCGGCCGAAGGAAAGCCTGCCAGCGCCCTCCTTCGCTCGCCTGACCAACGCCGTGCCGCAGCTACCCCTGCGGACACGGCTATGCGGACCCCCATGGCCGCACGTCCTGGTGGCTCCACACTTGAGTTAACATCATTCCATGATGATGTCAGTGGAATCTGATGTGTTGCGGGCTCTTGCCGATCCGCTGCGCATGCAAATCGTGACCCTGCTGTCGCGAGAGACGCTGTGCACAACCCACCTCATGGAGGAGACAGGCGCTCGGCAGACGAACCTGTCGAACCACTTGCGGGTGCTGCGCGAGGCGGGGCTGGTGGAGACCGAGCCGTGCGGACGGTACACCTACTACCGGCTCCGTCCCGAGGCCCTGGAAGCCGCGTCGGCGTCTTTGGCCGAACTGGCTGGGGCCGCACGCACCAACGCAGAGAACAAGAGGCCGTGCTGATGGCGCGCACCGATACGAAGCAGCACTCTGGTTCGGTGGCCGCCGGCCTGTCGTTCCTCGACCGCTTCCTGGCGGTATGGATTCTGCTGGCGATGGCTGCCGGCCTGGGGCTGGGGCGCCTCATCCCTGGTCTGGGGGAGGCGCTGGCCGCTCTGGAGGTCGGCGGGATCTCACTGCCGATTGCGCTCGGCCTGCTGATCATGATGTACCCGGTGCTGGCCAAGGTCCGCTACGACCGGCTGGACACCGTCACCCGGGACACCCGGCTGCTGGTGTCCTCGCTCGTGGTCAACTGGCTCGTCGGGCCGGCCGTGATGTTCGCACTGGCGTGGATCTTTCTGGCCGACCTGCCCGAGTACCGGACCGGTCTGATCATTGTCGGACTGGCGCGCTGCATTGCCATGGTGATCATCTGGAACGACCTGGCCTGCGGCAATCGCGAAGCCGCGGCGGTCCTGGTGGCCCTGAACTCGGTGTTCCAGGTCTTGGTCTTCGGCGTACTGGGCTGGTTCTATCTGTCGGTGCTGCCCGGGTGGCTTGGTCTGGACACCGGCGGCTTGGAGGTCTCGGCGTGGCAGATCGCCCTCAATGTCGTGGTCTTCCTCGGCATTCCGCTGCTGGCCGGTTTCCTCACCCGGCGCATCGGCGAGAAGCGCATGGGCCGCGAGCGGTACGAGACGGCGTTCCTGCCCAGAATCGGGCCCTGGGCGCTTTACGGACTCCTGTTCACCATTGTCCTGCTGTTCGCCCTCCAAGGCGGCACCATCACGTCCAACCCGCTGGACGTGGCCCGCATCGCCCTGCCGCTGCTCGCCTACTTCGTCATCATGTGGTTCGGCACGTTCGCCTTCGGTAAGGCGATCGGCCTGCCCTATGACCGTACGAGCACCCTGGCTTTCACCGCGGCCGGCAACAACTTCGAGCTGGCCATCGCGGTGGCCATCGCCACCTTCGGCGTCACCTCCGGTCAGGCCCTGGCCGGTGTGGTGGGGCCCTTGATCGAGGTACCGGTGCTCATCGCCCTGGTCTATGTGTCCTTGGCGTGGCGGCGCCGATTCCCCGCCGGCAAGCGCTGAATGCGTGCACTGCCACGGTGACCGGCGGGCCCGGGGAGAAGGTCTCCGCGGGCCCGCGCACCCCCAGCGGCTCCAGATGGCCAACCACCGGCCGGAACCTGGTGCACCAGATGACTGCGTGCCAGGTGCGGGATGCGGCCGAGCGCTCGAGGTGACGTCCGCTCAGTAGCGGGCGTCGACACCGAGGTCGGCCAGCAAGCCGCGGACGCGGCGGGCAATCTCGTCGCGGATCGGTCGGACCGCTTCAACCCCCTGGCCGGCCGGGTCGTCCAGCCCCCAGTCGAGGTAGGTCTTGCCGGGGAATATGGGGCAGGCGTCACCGCAGCCCATGGTGATGACGACGTCGCTGGCCTCGACGGCGTCGATGGTCAGGATCCTTGGGCGGGCCGCGGTGATGTCGATGCCGACCTCCTGCATGGCCTCGACAGCTGCCGGATTGACCGCGTCGGCCGGTTCCGATCCGGCGGATCGGATCTGGACCGCGTCACCGGCGAGGTCGGCGAGCCAGCCTGCGGCCATCTGGGATCGGCCCGCGTTGTGCACGCACACGAACAGGACGCTGGGCTTGTTGGACATGGTTTTCCCTAGTTGCTCATCGGTCAGGGCGATCTGGGACGGGAGCGCGGGCAGCAGGACGCTACACGCGCTATTGATGTCGTTGCGTCTGTTGTCGACCTCGGTAAAAGTGGCGCAGGGAAATCGCCTTCTCCTCACCCGCGTTGCCGGCCACGGACACGGCGGCCTCTCCACGCCGCCTGGAACCCTCCTCTCGCTGATGTGCGCCCCTCGGGTCCGGCCCGTGCTCTGTAAAAGGCGTGTGTCAACGATGGGTGCGGGTGAGCAGCCGCCGTACGACATAGCGGGCGTCGCGGCCGACCCCGCGCAGGGTGGCTGAGGAGAAGCTGCGCTGGAACTCCATCCCGACGTATCCCAGACCCGGCACGGTGGTGGAAATTCCGCCCCGGTGCCGCGGAAGCCCTTGGGCGTCGAGCGCGCCGGCCGGTGCGAGGTGATCCAGAGCGGGCCGGTAACCCGTGGCCAAGATCAGGGAGTCGACCTCTTCCACGATTCCGTCAGACCACGTCACCTTGGCATCGCCCAAGCGAGTAAACATTTCCCGCCGATCGGGATTGCCCGTCGCGAATGCTGCACGGTAGCGGCCATCATCGTTCACCAGGGTCGGACCCTTGGCCCACACACGGCCCAGCGGGGCAGCGTCAAGCCCAGTGCGCGTGAACCACCAGTGGATGTCCTTGCCCAAAGGCCGCTGATTCGCCCAGGCCACCGGAGACCGGGTTGCGAGGCTCACCCAGGCCACGCCGGCGAGCTCCGCGGCGATCTGCACTCCGGAATTGCCACCTCCGACCACGACGACACGTTGCCCACCGAAAGGCCCGGGTGAGCGGTATTGGGCCGTGTGCATGATGGTTCCGGTGAAGTCTGCCAACCCGGGCAATGCCGGCTGGTGGGGGCGAGTGAAGCCGCCCGAGGCAGAGACCACCGCCGCGGAGCGCACACGGACTCCTTCTGCCGTCGTGAGGACAAACCCGTTCTCATCCTGTTCGACCGTGAGCACCCGCTGGCCGCAGCGCAGGTCGGCGTCCAAGTGTGCGGCGTAGCCGCGCAAGTAGGCCACCACCTCATCTCGGCGGGGATAGCGTTCCGGGTCACCCTGCATCGCGCGTCCGGGCAGTGCAGAGAATCGTGCAGGGGAAAACAGGGTCAGGCTGTCGTAGTAGTGCGGCCAGGAACCGCCCGGCCGATCGGCCGCCTCCAGCACCAGGGGGCGGACCGCCTCGCGGTTGGCGGCCCACGCCGCGGCCAGCCCCGCTTGGCCGGCGCCGATGATAGCGAGGGGGACTTCTTCCATGGCGGGATCCTTCGTGCTCGAGGAAGCGACCGTGCGATGCGTGACCCGCAGACCGGTCAATACGGGGGCGCGTCTCGGTCCTGCTTGCTGCGGGTGCGGGTAGCCAGGCTGGTGACGGCGCCCAGGGCGGCCAGGGCTCCCAGCGCGAGGAAGGCGGCGGTGTATCCGCCCAGCGGGCCGGCCAGTGCGGCGCCCGCCCAGGGGGCGAGCGCGATGGCCAGCATGAGCGGCGTGTGCATGACGGCGTTCACGGTGGCGTAGTGCGCGGTGCCCCACCGGTCGGAGACAGCGGTGGCTTGGAGGAGCGTGAGCAGGCCGCGCGCCATCCCCGCCACCACGGCAACGGCCAGGATCAGCCCCAGATGCCCCGGTGCCAGCGCCAGCAGGAGGGTGGTTGCCGAGCAGGCGCCCAATACGATCGCGGCCCGCAGCACCGGGCCGGTCCAGCGGTCCAGCGGCGGGTAGACGAGCCGGCCGAGGACCTGGCCGATCCCGCCGGCACCGAGCGCCCAGGCGGCCTCTGCCGTGCCGAATCCGCGCTCTGCCAGGAGGGGCACCAGGTTCACCATGGCGGCGAAGACCGTGAAGGACCCCAGGGCCAAAGACACCGCCAGGGCGAGGAACGCACCGCTGCGCACCACTGCGCGGGCTTCCCGGTTCCGGCCGCCGCGGCGCTGCGGGCCGCCGGGGGACCAGCCCCGCGGCACGGCGAACACCAGCAGCGGAACCACGGCGACCAGCAGAAGGAGGGCGAGCACGAGGTAGGTGCCCCGCCATCCCCACGCCGACTCCAGCGCCGCGGTGAGCGGGGCGAAGATGGTGCTGGAGAGACCGGCGACCAGGGTCAGGGCGGTCAGCGCCCGCACTCTCGCCGCGCCGAACCAGTGGGTCAGGGCAGCAAAGGCCGGCGGGTAGAACAGCCCGGCCATCGACACCCCCGCCGCCAGCCATGCGGCGGTGAAGGCCCACAGGTTCGGTGCCAGGGCGATCGCCGCCACGGCCGGCACGGCGAGCAGCGCCGCCGCAGTCATCGCCGGCCGCGACCCGCGTGACTGCAGCCAGCGCCCTACCGGGATGCCCGCCAGCCCCGCCACCACCTGCGCGGCCGAGAACAGCGCGGTCACCGTCGCCAGTGACCACCCCGTGTCGGCGGTGATGCTCGGCGCCAGCACCGGGAAGGCATAGAACAGCACGCCGTAGCCGGTGGTGACGGTGATGCACAGAACCGCCAGCCCCCGGCGCGCACCGGCCACCGCGGGGGCGCCGGAAGCCCGGCTGGGAGCAGCAGTCACGGAACCCGGGCCGGTTCACCCGGCCCATCCTGCTGCACCGCGCTGGAGCAGCTCTGCTCCGCCGCTGGGCCTTCCCGTGGTTCGGCGACTGGGCCGCAGCCGCCCGCGTCGGCCTCGGGCGGAATGGGCGAGTCAGCCAGGCCGGAGCCGCTGCACACACCCGTTTCGGGTAGCACGAGCTCGACACGGGCCGCGCTTTCGCGGTCCCCGGCCAGGTGCGCGGCGATACTGCGCGCCTGCTCGTACCCGGTCAGCGCCAGGAACGTCGGAGCGCGCCCGTAGGACTTCATCCCGGCGAGGAAGAACCCTTCCTCCGGGTGGGAGAGTTCGGCTGCGCCGTGCGGGTAGACGGTTCCGCACGAGTGCTGGTTGGGATCGATGAGCGGCGCCAGAGCGGTCGGCGCCTGGAGCGTGGCGTCCAGGCCGAGGCGGACCTCGGACAGCAGCGACAGGTCCGGCCGGAAACCTGTCAGCGCCACCACCTCGTCCACCGGCTCTAGCTCCCGATTGCCACTGTCCACCAGAATCAGGCGCCCATCCGCCGAGCGCACGGACGCGATGCGGAATCCGGCAACCACCTCGATCAGTCCCGCTTCGGCAGCGGCGCGCGCCCGCTGGCCGAGAGCGCCGCGCGCAGCGAGCTGGTCGTCTGCGCCGCCGCCGAAGGCGTCGCCGATTTCGCCGCGCCGCAGCACCCACACCGCCTTCGTGCCGGCATGTTCCTGGGCCACCGCGGAAAGGGCCACGAGCGCCGTCAGTGCCGAGTGGCCGCTACCCACCACGGCGGTAGTCCGGCCTGCGTAGCGAAGCCGTGCCTCTTCCTCATTCAGGTTGGGGACTCGGTAGGAGATCCGCGCGGCGCCCGCGGCTTCGCCCAGTGCGGTGAGGCCGTCCGCGCCCAGCGGATTGGGAGAGCCCCACGTTCCGGAAGCGTCCACGACCGCACGGGCCAGCACTCGCTCTTCGCCCTCGCTGCTCTGCACCCGCACGGTGAAGGGGTGCTCTTGCCGCTCGGCATCCACTACGCGATCCCTGCCCATCCGGCTTACGCCGGTCACCCGGGCACCGAAGCGCACCCTCGGACCAAGGGCGTCAGCGAGCGGCGCGAGGTAGGAGTCGATCCATTCGCGGCCGGTCGGATACGTGTCGTCATCCGGACGCGCCCAGCCCTCTGTTGCGAGCATCTTCTCCGCGGCCGGGTCGACCAGATCGCGCCAGGTTGAGAACAGCCGCACGTGCCCCCACTCGCACACCGCCGCCCCCGCGTGGTCGCCTTCTTCCAGTACAAGCACCGGAAGTCCCCGCGCGACCAGTTCTGCTGCCGCCGCCAGCCCTGTGGGACCGGCCCCGATCACCACGACGGGACGCTCGTCGGACATTGCGCACCCCTTTCATCGATTTACATCAATGCTCGGCGACTCTATCGATGGCAAACGATGGACGCAACCATTGATTGACGTCGATACTGTGAAGCATGACCGCGACACGGCCCGAGCCCACCGCGCCGGCACTGCCCCAGACCGATGCCGAGACCTACGCCGCCTGGTTCGCCTGCCTAGCCGAACCGGTGCGTGTCCAGCTCCTGCACGCCATCGCCTCCGCTCCAGGCGCAGCCAGCGTGGGCGCGCTTGCCGAGATGGTGGACATCCGGCAGCCCACCGTCTCCCACCACCTGCGCAAACTCGCCGATGTCGGGTTCGTGACCCTCACCAGGGTGGGCACCTCCACGCGGGTCGCCATCAATCCCGCCTGCTGCACCGGCCTTCCTCATGCCGCCGACGCGGTGATGGGCATGGTCAACGCGCGGCCCTGCTGCCCCACGGACCTCCCGGACGACGTCACCACCCGCACCATGATCGACGCCGACCTGGACGTAGTCAGCCAGATCTACGCCCAAGGCATCGCCACCGGGCATGCCACCTTCGAAACCGAAGTGCCTCCCGTTGAGGCTTTGAAGGACCGCTGGCTGCCCGGACACCGATGGGTAGCGGAAGCGGACGGGGTCGTGGTGGGCTGGGCCGCCGCCGCTCCCACCTCCAACCGTGCGGTCTACGCCGGGGTGGCCGAAACCTCCGTAAATGTTGCCGAAGACGCGCGTGGGCGCGGCGTAGGCAAGGCCCTGCTGCACCGGCAGGTCACTGAGGCCGATGACGCCGGCCTATGGACGCTTCAGACCTCGGTCTTCCCTGAGAACCGCGCAAGCCTGGCTCTCCACCACCAGGCCGGTTTCCGGACCGTCGGTGTCCGCGAGCGCATCGCCCTCCACCACGGCCACTGGCGGGACACTGTCCTGTTGGAACGGCGGCGCCCGGACGGCGAGGCTGCTCACCGCGCGGGTCTCCGGGCCGATGGCCCCGACTGTTCGGCGCCTTGACGGAGAGCTCATCTCATAGGGTTCCCCGTGCTGGCTGGGTGGCGGCAATGATCGGCGCGGCGCTGTAATTGGAAGAAGCCCGGATGAGCGCTCTCGCCAATAGTGACGGAGCAGGGGAAGCATGCCCTCGAAGCTGAGGGCTGACCCACGATCAGCGCTCGTCTCCCGAGGGGTGTGGGATGCCCGGCCGCCCGAGGACGGCCGGGATGGGGATTAGAGGGCGGTGTGCTTGATGGACTGCAAGAAGGCGGTCCACTCCCCTGGGACGACAGAGAGGTGCCCGGCTGCTCTGTTTTGGGTGTCGCGGACCTTCACCTGATCAGGCGTGTCGGCAACCTCGACACACTCGCCGCCGTGTCCTTGGCTGTAGCTCGACGTGCGCCAATCTGGCATAACGCTCCTTCAGAGAGGTACTCAGCCTGGCACTAAAAGCGTTCCCGTCGAGCGCTCTGGATGAACGCAGCCCACTCCGCTGCCGCAACGGACAGGTTGCATAGCAGAGGGTTCTGGCTGTCGCGGACGGCGACGCCGTTTTGGGTGGTGGCACGGCACTCGACGCAGTTGTCAGCGCCCTTCTGGCTGTAGCTGGACTTAGCCCAGTCCGTGCCCAACATCGTCGTACTCTCTCCTGATCTTTTCGATGAGCGCTCGGGACGCAGAGGGCGGTAGGGCCTCTGAACAGAGGTCGCCGAAAACACTCGCGTAGTCCTCGACGGCCTCCGTGTCATCCCGGGGCACGCTGGCGTGGCGGGTCTCAACGTAGGACACGCGCCGCTTCTCCGGGACCGTGAAGAGGATGAATGGGCCGTCGACGCCGTGGTGGACTTCCGATGACATCGGTATCACTTGGATCGTGATACGCGGTCCAGCGGATGCCTCCAGCAGGTGGCTCAGCTGCCGCCACATGATGGCAGGGCCCCCGATCGGCCGCCGCAGCACGTGCTCTTCGAGCACGACTTTGAGGACTGGACCGCGCTCTGCCCGCAATCGCTCTTGCCGCTTCATCCTGGCCGCGACAGCCTCGTCGAGTTCGGCCGGAGTATCACCCGGACGGCCAGTCTGGATGACCGCGCGGGCATACGACTCTACTTGCAGGAGTCCGGGCACGACAGACAGTTGATATGCCCAGATTTCCGTTGATTCGCGCTCGATCGCCACAACATCACGGAACCAGGGGGCGTAGCCGTCCTCCTTGTTGAGGTCATCCCACCGCTTGAGGAGTGATCCTCCCGCATTGAGAACCGAGTCCATCCGCTCTATGTGCTCGCGCCGAGTGCCCTTATTGCCCCGCTCTAGGCCACTGATCTGGGACTGCTTCAGGAATACCGCTGACGCCAGTTGTACCTGTGTCAGGGCGGAACGGTCACGCCATCGGCGCAGGTCAGCGCCAAACCGGCGCCGTGCAGCCGAATCCGAATCTCCCATGATTCATTCATATCACCGGGATAGTCATCGATACAGCGGAGCATTTTTATTCTTCACCACCCAGTAATAACAGTAGAACCCGCGGGCTAGTTGCGCGCATGCTCATTCATCAAGAAGCCCCGGCGGGTGCGTGAACACCCCCGGGGCACGGCCTCCACCTAAATACGAGGTGCAGACATGAACGACTCTAGCTATTCCGGCGGGGTTCCCGCATCTTCCGCGGGGCGGGTGATGGAGCGGCGGGCTGTCCTGCCGTGCGACTCCTACGGACTGCGGCGGGCGCGGTCGATGACGCGGATCGCGGTGCGGCCGATCGCCGGCGACGCCGTCGTCGACAGCGCCGAGATCTGCGTCGACGAAGCCTTCTGCAACGCCTGGCGGCACACCTGGTCCGGTGCGCCCGGCGGCACCGCCCGCCTCCGCCTGCACGCCGCCAGCCCCGGGCCGCTCTGGATCGAACTCGCCGACGACGGCCCGCTCGTCCGCGGCAGCCGCCCCCGGATCGCCGACGGCGCCGGCGACCCCGACTCCGAGTCCGGCCGCGGACTCTTCCTCATCGACTGCCTCGCCGCCTCGTGGAGCTACTCGGCCGGGCCCGGCAGCGGGCTCCTGCGCATCGTCCTCGCCATCGACGGCGCCGACGCCTCAGACGCCCAGCCGCGCACCGCCGCGCGCCTCCCGCTGACCGGCTCTTCCCGGGCCCCGGCGCCCCGCGCGGGCTAGCTTCCCGACCGGGGCCGCCCGCGCCGCACTTCCCCACGGACGGGCGGCCCCTTCCTTCAATCCCCCTCTGCGGAAGCGCACCTCGGGCGTCACACGCCCCGCTCCGGCCGGGCGGCGCACGAGACAGGCCACCGCACCAACACCGATCCGAAACGGCCCGCGCTCATGCGGTTCGCGCCCACGCAGGGAGGGGCCGCGAGGAGCGCCAGGGGACTACGGGATCCGACCGGATGCTGGGCAGGACCAGGCGCACCGCCGCGACACAGCGGAAAGGCTTCCGGCGAAGCCGTCCTTTCCTTTGGCGAAGCCCCGCCCGCATGCCCGGCCTTGCGCCCGCCCGACTCCGGTCGGGCGGGCCACTCAATCCCAACCAGCTCAGCGCTTGCGGCCGCGGGAGCCACCGCCGCGGCGGCCCGACGACTTGCGCGGAGCGGAACGGCGGGCCGATCCGGAACGGCCCGCGCTCTTGCGGTTCGCGCCCTTGCGGCTCGCCCCGCCGCTCCGCGACGCGGACGCCTTGCGGGCACCGCCCTTGCCGCCCTTCCCCCCGCTCTTGCCCCCGCCGCTCTTCGCGCCGCCGGCGCGGGCCGACGAGCCGATGCCGCCCGACGACGAGGAGCCGCCCAGCAGCCCGGACAGGAATCCGCCCTTGCGCGCACCCGACGGCTTCGCCGCCCCAGCCGTGCCACCCTTCGACCGCGCCGGACCGGTCCGCGACCCGAGCGTCCCCGCAGCCGCCTGCGGCGGGTTCGGGGCGCTGCGCGCGCCGCCGCCGTCCTTGCGGTCGTTGCGCCGCGCCGCCCGCCGCTCCGCCCGGTCGTGCCGGTGCCACTGGTGGTTCGGGTGGTGCTGGTGGTGCCCGTAGTGGTGGTGCCGATGGCGGCGGTCATAGCGGGACGACGAGTAGTAGTAGTCCGGCTCGCGCTCGTGCAGCAGCACATCGACGGTGACCGCCGCGGCCACCACCAGCTTGCGCATCGCCGGGTGCAGCTGCCCGGCGAACTCCACCGCGTACCGGTCCTCAGTGCCGAACCATGCGCCGCGCAGCCCGGTGTGGCGCTTGTTGATCCGCGCTGCCTCCGCGCCGTGCAGCTGCACGCGGAAGTCCCACCCCGTCCAGTTGCCGCTGATCTCCCCCACCGTGTGCCCGTGCGGGTCCTTGATCCGGAACTGGCTGCCCAGCAGCGACCGGCCCTGGACGATGGTCCCGATGAAGTGCCCCATCGCCCACACGTGGATGTGCGGCTTGCCCATCCGCCACGGCTTGTCGATGACCATGAGCTCTTCGCCGCGCACGCCGTACACGCTGAACCGGTGCGGCCGGCTCTTCCCGCTCCAGCCCGACCACGCCGACCGGTGTTCGGCGACCGTGGCGACCGGCGCTCCCGCACCGTCGAACACCTGGTAGCGCCCGCCGCTGGCGAACAGCCGCCGCGGCTGCTCCACAGTGAGGACGGGCGCTGCGTACAGGGGGACCATCGCGGGGACCTCGCATCTCTGCCGTTCCTGCGCACGAACACGCAGTCCCGGCAAAGTACCGGACTTCGTACCGCCCGCCGCAACCGGATCCGCTCTTCACCACCGCTTTGACCGGCACCGGCCCGCCCGGCAGCGGTGCGGAACCGCCTACCCGCCGACCGCGTCCTCAGTAGCCGCCTCCCGGCGCCGACCTGTATCGCGCGGCGCCCCGCTGACAGGCAGCCGGACCGCGAGGACCGCGAGGAGCAGGCCCAGCACGGCGAACGCCGCTCCCCCGAACCCGCCCCAGCGCAGCAGCCCCGCCGCGACGCCGAGGCCGCCCAGCGCCGCACCGATCGCATTGGCCAGATTGAACGCCCCGACGTTGACCGCCAGCGACAGAGTCGGCGCCGCTCCCGCATGGCGCAGCACCAGCGACTGCAGCGGCGCGATGGTGGCGGTGGACAGCAGGCCGAGCACCAGGACCAGGCCCACCATCGGTACCGGATCCCCCGCCGCAAGCGGGAACGCCGCCAGGGTGAGCACCAACGCGGTGAACACGCCCGCGAGGGTGCCGCCGAGCGAGAGGTCGGCCAACCGGCCGGCGATGAGGTTGCCGGCGAACCCGCCGGCCCCGTAGGCCAGCAGCAGCGCCGGGACCACGCCAGCCGCGATACCGGTCTCCCGGGTCAGCAGCGGCACCAGGTAGGTGAAGACGACGCTGACGCCGGCGAACCCGATGACCGTGGTCGCCACGGCCAGCAGCACCGGCCCGCGCAGCAGTGTCCGGAGCTCGTCGCGGACCCCCGTGGCGGGTGCGGGGGTGCGGGGCATCGCCCGCGCCAGCAGTGCGACCCCGAGGACCGCCGCCGCGGCCACGATCGCGAACGGCAGCCGCCAGTCGGTGTTCCCGCCCAGCAGCGCGCCCAGCGGAACCCCCATCACCGTGGCCACGGTGAGCCCGGAGGCCACGATCGCGACCGCCCTGCCCTGGCGGGCCGGGCCCAGCGCCGCGGCGGCCGTCATCAGCCCGATCGCGAACAGGGTCGCCTGGCTGGACGCCGAAACCACCCGGCCCACCATCACCCACGGATAGCTGGGCGCCAGGACGGTGACCAGAATGCCCGCGACGAACACGGCGCCGAGCGACAGGGCGAGGCCCTTGCGCGGCAGCCGCGCCGTCAGCGCGGTCACGATCGGCCCGCCGATCGCGACGCCGAGCGCGTAGGCGGTCACCGCCTGGCCGGCCGTCGCGATGGTGACCGAGAGGTCGCCGGCCATCTGCGGCAGGACTCCGGCAACGAGGTATTCGGCGGTGCCCGTGCAGAAGACGAGCAGGACAAAGCCCGCCAATGTGAGAATCGGCGAGGCGTGCGGAGTCCGGGGAGCCGGAGTCGGGGCGGTGTGTGTGGAGTCTTCGTGGTTGTTCACGCCGCTATGCTCAAGGTTCACATCAATGTGAAGGCAAGCGAGGAGCCGTATGCGCATCTCCGAGGCCGCTGAGCGGACCGGGATCCCCACCCGGCTGCTGCGCTACTACGAGGAGCAGCAGCTCCTGGCGCCGAGCCGGAACGCCTCCGGCTACCGCGACTACACCGAGGCCGACATCGCGGCTGCCCGCAGGATCCGCCGGCTCCTCGACGCCGGGCTCAGCACCGCCACCATCCGCACCGTCCTGCCGTGCCTGGACGAGCGGTCCGGACGCCTCACCCCGGTCTGCGCCAACACCATCAGCGACCTCCGCCGCGAACAGGACCGCATCGAGGCGTCGATCGACGCGCTTACCGCCTCCCGCGACGCGATCAAGGCTGTGATCGCCGCCGGCCCCTCCTCCTGACTGCGCCTCCCCGACTCCAACGGCCGGACAGGCAGCGTCGGCTGAGGCGAACCGGGCGCTCCCCTGCGATGGTGCCCCGCAGAGCCGCCGCCGGACAGGCACGACGAAGGCACCGCCGACTGCCCGCGCAGCCGTCGTCTGCCCCGTGGATGTACTACTGCGCGTACCAGGGAGGCTCGCGGTCCAGGTGCGCGGGGAGTTCGGTCTCGGAGGGGTCCCAGGTGATCGTGACGTCGCGGCGGAGCCGGTGCAGCTCGTGGTCGGGGAAGCGCCGCTGCTGCCAGTAGCCGTCGACGTAGGGCACCGACACCCACCCCGCCCGCCAGTAGTCGGTCGGAGTGCCGCCGACCGTGATCTGCTTGCTCGGCGGGGCCTGCCCGGCCTCCAGCGCGGCGAGGCAGGCCGGGCAGGCGGAGACGGTGCGGTCGGCTCCGCCGTCCGGGTTGAACCGGGCCTTCCCGGTGAGCGGTCCGTGCGCGGGGTCGAAGAAGCAGGGGGCGCCGCGGCGCGGGCGGGGCTCACCGCGGCCGAGCGCGTCGACGACCGCGAGGAGGTAGCGGGCCTCGGCGATGTGGCCGGTCGCCTCGGTGATCCCCTCGGCGGTTCGGATCGGTGCTGCCTCGTCGAACAGCGCCGCCTCGGCGGCCTGAAGGTGCCCGATCAGCCGGGTGCGGTCGACACCCGGCTCCACCGAGGACAGAAGCTTCGCCTCCCCCGCCAGCTTCGACCACTCGGCGCTCAGCAGCGGAAGGTAGGCCGCGACGACCTCCGCGTCCCGGGGCCCTTCACGGAGCCGGAGCAGCACGAACACCGCTGCCCCCGCCGCGACCACGGCCACCGCGGCCCCGACCGCGATCAGGACGGCCCCCGCTCCGGCCCCGAGAAACAGCACGACCATGGCGGCGGCCACTGCCAGCAGCACCGCGGCGGCGGTCGCGGTCTGCACGACCACCGCCAGATTGAGTTCCCGACGCCTGCCCATCCCAGCACCTCACAGGTCGCACGGCCACCGGCTTGGAGGATAACGGTGCAACTCGGCGGCACCCCCGGGGCAGCATCCACCCTCCCCAGCGCCGCCCCGCGCCCCTGTGCGACACAGCACGGACACGGCCCCCGCCTCAGACCCACACCGCACGCCCTTGGAATCGGCGCATCCTGCTCATCCTCGGCGTCTGCCGCAATATCCGGCTGAGCACTGCCCCGTGGGAGCGCGAGCCGTTCGCGCCTGATCGACTGGGACCCCCGCCATTCCGCTCTACCCGCCGAGGCATGCAGCACGCCTGTGCAACGGCCGGGGTGCATGGCATCCATGGGAAACAGGTGATCGGTGAAGATCGTTTCGACGGTTGGCCTCGAAATCGCCCCTTCTCTGCTGTGCACTACCGGAATCTCTCCCGACGGCGATGCGGAAATCGGATGAGACTGCAATCCCCAGCACTTCTCATGGCCCTCACAGCTGCCATGGGCGCATCCGCACCATCGGATTCCGGCAATGGCGAGGACGGCGATACCGTGGTGTACCAGTACCCCCAAGAGCAGCCAAAGGTGCACAGGGTGAAGCACACGGAGGGGTACTGGACCAAAGAGAAGCGGGATAACGCAGTACCCGCATCCACCGATTCCAACAGCACCCTCAACGAGAACACCCGCTTTATTGTCGAGGGAATCCCGAAACCTCAAGGAGGCAGCGGCAAGAGCCAAGGGAGCCCCCCCGGGGAAACGGGCCACCTGAGGGTTCAGCCCGGGCATATCATCGATAGCCGAAATCCAGCGACGGGATTGCGGACTCGAAAACCTGCTGCACGTTCCACACGTCTGAATCTGGCTGAGCGGAGGCGTGGGCCGGCCCGCGCGGCGCGGTGGCCGGGCCGGCGGCCCGCCCACCCGCTTGCGCAGGCCGGCGGGCCGCCGGGTGGTCAGTTCAGCGACGTGTAGGCGACCACGCCGCGCTTGACGATGTCGACGGCGCGGCGGGCCGACTGGCGGACACCCGACTCCTCCGAGGCGGCGCCCGAGATCTGGCCGAGGAGGTCGATGAGCTGCTTGCTGGTGCGGACGAAATCGCCGGCCGGCATGCCCGCCTCGGCGAGGATGCGGTCGAGCCGGTCGCCCTTGGCCCAGCGGTGCGTGATCCAGACGAAGCCCAGGTCCGGGCGGCGCAGGAACGACACGCCGTGGTCGCGTTCGGCGTCGTGCAGCTCGCCCCAGAGCCGCTCCATCTCCATCAGCACGTCGGCGATGCGCCCGTCCGGGATCCGCGGGTACTCGTCGTCGCCGCGCCGCGACTCATAGACCAGCGCCGACACGGCCTCGGCCAGTTCCTCCGGCCCCAGGCCGTCCCACACGCCGCGGCGCAGGCACTCGGCGACCAGCAGGTCCAGCTCGGAGTAGACGCGCGCCAGCGCCGCGCCGTCCGGAGTCACCGTGTCGCCGTCCTCGGGGTCGAGGTAGGAGAGCTGCTGCAGCACGCCGCACACCCGGTCGAACGTGCGCGCGATGACGTGCGAGCGGCCCTCCACGCGCCGCCGCACGCCCTCGGTGTCCTTCTGCAGCCGGAAGTACCGCTCCGCCCAGCGCGCGTGCTCCTCGCGGTCCGCGCAGCCGTGGCAGGGGTGCGCCTTCATCTCCGTGCGCAGCCGCGCGACCTCGGGGTCCTCCCCGCCGCCGTCGCGGCGCGGCGCGCGCACCGTGCCGTCGATCTCGCCGGAGTCGATCCGGGTGCGCAGGGTGGACGCGAGGTCGTTGCGGGACTTCGGCGATTTCGGCGAGAACGACTTCGGGATGCGCAGCCGCCCGGCCGGCTCCACCGGAACGGGGAAGTCGGAGGCGTTGACCCGCTTGACCTGCTTGCCGGTGGTGAGCACCAGCGGCGCCGGGATGTCGCTGCGCAGGCCGGGGTCGAGCACCACGGCGAACCCGGTGTGCCGCCCGGCGGGGATGCGGATGACGTCGCCCGGCCGCAGCTTCTCCAGCGACGCGACGGCCTCCTCGCGGCGGCGCGCACCGCGCTTCTTCGACTGGGTGTTCTCCAGGTCGCTGATGCGGCGGCGCAGCGCCGCGTACTCCATGAAGTCGCCGAGGTGGCAGGTGGCCGCCTCGGCGTACCCCTTCAGCGCCTCCTCGTGCTTGCGCAGCTGCTTGACCAGCCCCACTACGGCGCGGTCCGCCTGGAACTGGGCGAACGACGCCTCCAGCATGTTGCGGCTGCGCTCCCGGCCGACCTGGCCGACGAGGTTGACCGCCATGTTGTAGGACGGCTGGAAGCTGGAGTTGAGCGGGTAGGTGCGGGTGCTGGCCAGGCCGGCCACCGACTCGGGGTCGATGCCGGGCTGCCACACCACCACTGCGTGGCCCTCGACGTCGATGCCGCGCCGCCCGGCGCGCCCGGTGAGCTGGGTGTACTCGCCGGCGGTGAGGGCGACGTGCGCCTCCCCGTTCCACTTGTCGAGCTTCTCGATCACCACGGTGCGGGCCGGCATGTTGATGCCCAGCGCCAGCGTCTCCGTCGCGAACACCGCGCGGATCAGGCCGCGGGAGAACAGCGACTCGACGATCTCCTTGAACGCCGGCAGCATGCCCGCGTGGTGCGCCGCGAAGCCGGCCTCCAGCGCGCGCAGCCACTCGTGGTAGCCGAGCACCGACAGGTCGGCCGGCGGGATGTCGGCACACTGCCGTTCGGCGTACTCGCGAATCTCCAGCGCTTCGGCGTCGTCGGTGAGGCGCAGGCCGGAGGCGACGCACTCGGCCACGGCCCCCTCGCACCCGGCCCGGCTGAAGATGAACGTGATCGACGGAAGCAGGCCCTCGCGGTCCAGCTCGTCGACGATCTGAGCGCGGCTCGGCGGCGCGTGCTTGGTGCGCGGCCGGGGGCCGCCGCGGGCGCGGCTCTGCGGGTGGCGGCGCCGGTGCGCGAGCTGCGTGACCCGGTCGTCCTCGATGGCCATCCGCACCAGGCGCGGATTGACGAGCATCCGCTCGCCGTTGACCGCCATCTCCACGGACTTGGTGCCGCTGCGGTCGCGGTCCCGCTTGCGGCTGCGCTTGCTGCGCTTGCCGGGCGGGCCTTCATCGCCGCTCTCGTCCGCACCGGTCTCCTCGGCCGGCACGAACAGGTCGTGCAGGCGGCGGCCGACCATGACGTGCTGGGTGAGCGGCACCGGCCGCTTCTCGTCGACGATGACGGTGGTGTCGCCGCGCACCTGCTGCAGCCACTCGCCGAACTCCTCGGCGTTGCTGACCGTGGCCGAGAGCGCCGCGATGCGCACCGACTCGGGCAGGTGGATGATGACCTCTTCCCACACCGCCCCGCGGAACCGGTCGGCGAGGTAGTGGACCTCGTCCATGACCACGAAGGCCAGGCCGGAGAGCGTGTGCGAGCCCGCGTAGAGCATGTTGCGCAGCACCTCGGTGGTCATCACGACCACCGGCGCCTCGCCGTTGACGCTGTTGTCGCCGGTGAGCAGGCCGACCTTGTCGGCGCCGTAGCGGGCGACCAGGTCGTTGTACTTCTGGTTGGACAGCGCCTTGATGGGCGTGGTGTAGAAGCACTTGGCGCCGTCGCGCAGCGCGAGGTGGACGGCGTATTCGCCGACGATGGTCTTGCCGGAGCCGGTCGGCGCGGCAACGAGGACGCCGTCGCCGTCCTCAAGGGCCTTGCAGGCCCGCACCTGGAACGGGTCGAAATCGAACCCGTAGAGCCCCTGGAACTCCTCAATCGCGGCACTGGAGGCGGCCTGGCGGGCCCGGAAAGCGGCGTAGGAGGCGGCGTGCGTATTCATCGCCTTCCACATTAGGGCGTAGGGCCACCATCCCGCTCCGGCGCGGCGCCGCCCCAGCGCAGGCGCGGTGGTGCGGATGTCCCAGCGGGCTAGGCACAGCCGCCTGCGGACCGCTTGGATGCCGCCGGCCGGGATGCTCACCCCTGCGGGCCGGCCTGCTCTCCGCCGGTCTACGGCCCGCCGCCGGGCACTGGCCGGACCAGCGCAGTCGCCGTCGCGGTCGCCACCGTGCGCCCTGCTTCGTCGAGCAGCTCCCCGGCGAGGAAGGAGACGTCGCGGCCGCGCCGGACGATGCGCCCGTGCCCGGTCAGGGTTCCGGGGCGGGCCGGCCGGAGGAACTGGACCTGGAGGTCGAGAGTCGGGGCGAAGTAGCCCGGCGGCAGGGTGGCCACCAGCGCCGGGCCGAGCGTGTCGTCGAGCATCGCGGCGAGGAACCCGCCCTGGACGGTGCCGATCGGGTTGAGCATGTGCGGTCCGGCTTCAAACGCGATCTCGATGGTGCCGGATTCGGGGTCCGCCGACAGCATGTGCGCGCCCAACGTCACCGCAACGGGCGGCTGCTCGGCCCGCCCTTCCTGAATGTCCCAGAAGAGGCCGCGCCGCCCGCCGCCGTGCTCTACGTCGCTCATGGCGGGAACGCTAGTGCGCGCCTCCGACAGCGTCCATGGCCAAGGGCCCGGCGGATCGGCTCGACGGTGCGGGGACCGCCGCCGGCCGCTACTCCGGGTAGGTCACCGGCTTGCGCAGCAGCCACTGCCAGAAGGTGCGGCGCGGCGGCCGCACGATGACGCTGCCGTGCGCCTTCTTCCCGACCAGTTGAACGCGGAGCACTGCCGGCGCGTCGGCCTCCCCCGGCGCCGTGCGGCGGGCCACTCTGCTGTGCACCAGCTGCAGATCGTCGGTGTCGACCTCGACGCCGGGGCGCGTGATGATCGTCAGGTCGCTGCCCTTCATCTGCAGATCAACGTGTAGCACCGGCTGCGTGATGACGGCGCGGGTGAAGTCGAGCGTCACCGCGGTCCACTTCGGCGCGATCTCCATGCGGCGCGGCACCACCCAGCGGCCAGAGCGTTCGACCGCGGAGCTGTGCACCTGCTTGATCCGGACCAGGTCCTTCACCTCGGCGTCCCGAGGGAGTAGCAGCCCGCCGGCGTTCGGCAGGTCGTCGGTGAGGCCGGCAAGGTCGCCGAGGGTGCGCGCCGACAGCGCGGTCTCCAAGCGCTCGTCGAGCTCCTCTGCCGTGAGCCTGCCGTCGGCCGCTGCGGTGCGCAGCGCATCGACCACCCGGTCGCGGTCCTCGTGGGATGCGCGCATGTCGGCGTTGGCGGCCCGGCGGTCCGCAGAGGCCGCGCCGCCTTCCTGGGATCCGCCGGGCGTCGCGAGGTCGCCCAGCAGCCCGGACACCGCATCGGTGGCGTGCCTGGACCGCGCCTCCGAGAGCCGCGCATTCAGCTCCTGCGCGGTCAGCCGGCCGGCAGCCGCGGCGTCGCGCAGCGCACGGGACACCAGGTCGCGGACTTCCTGGGACGCGGGGACACCGGATTCACCGGGCCTGCCGGGACCGCCGTTAGAGCCCATGCCGTCCGCCCGGTCCTCTCACCTGGGCCGCCCGCTGCGGCCCCCTCAAACAGCACGATAATGCGTCCCGCCATCCTGGCCGCCTCCCGAACACCCGTGCGGGCGCCGGACCAGCGTTGTCGGCACCTGACCGGAACCGGTCGAAGCCCTGTGCCGGCGGCGGCCTGCCCACCTGCCGCTGCCGCCGAGGGGCGGTGCGCGAGCCCATCGTGACCTGGCTGAACGCAACGGGGCGCCGCTACACCGCTGACGGCGCCGAGCACGGCGGGCCGCGCGTCCTCCGCCGTGCTAAGGATGGCCCGACGGCGTCTCACGCGGACGGCCCCGCGCCCCATCCCCCGCCACACCCGAAGGACGTGCCGTGCCGAATCCCCCACCCGCTCCCCTGGCCCCACCGCGCCCGGCCGGCCCCGCCGACACCTGGAGGTGGCTCCCCGGTGTCGCCGCGGTCCTGGTGGCGGCCGCTGCGGTCGCTGCCGCTGCCGCAGGGCTGCCGGAGACCGCGCGAGAGCTGGGCGGCGCGCTCGCCGACGGCGCGCTGTCGCTCGTCGTCCTCGCGCCCCTCCTGGCGTGGGCGCTCTACCGGAAGCCGGGCGCCTGGCGGGTGGTGCTCGTCCTGGTGGTCCTCGTCGCCTGCAGCCGATGGGCGCTGTTCCTGCCCCGCGTCGGCGTGTTCGCCGAGCTCGAATGGAACTGGCAGGGCAAGACGCTGGAGCTGCTCTGGCTGGCGGCGCTGTTCGCGGTGGTGTGGCCGTGGGCGCGGGACGAGGCGGGGCTCGGCTGGCGGGTCCGCCCCGGATCCGGTGCCCCGGTCGCGCGGGTCATAGCCGTGGTGTTCGCCGTGGCGGGCGGACTCACCTACTGGGCGCTCGCCGACTCCGGGGCTGCGGCGGCTCCCCTGTCGGCGGAGCGGCTCCTGTTCGACGCCGGGCACGCCAACCTGACCGAGGAGCTGCTGGTCCGCGGCGCGATGCTGGCACTGCTGGACCGGATCTGCGGAACTCCACGGCGGTTCTTCGGCGCCCAGGTCGGGTGGGGGCTGGTGATCACCAGCCTGCTGTTCGGCCTCTGGCACGGACTGGCGGTGTCCGGCGGCCTGTCGCTGGATGCCGGCGCGATCGTGTCGACCGGGATCGCCGGCCTGCTCATCGGCTGGGTGCGCGCCCGCAGCGGATCGGTCTGGCTCGCCTACGCGGCCCACTGCGCTCCGGAGCTGGGTGCGAACGCGGCGCAGATGGCGTGGGCGGTAACCGCCGGGGCTGCCCCAGTGGCCTGAACAGCGGCGCCGAGGATTTGCGCCCAAGACCGATGAGCCCTGCGGTCGGCAGGAGTCGATCCTGCGGATCGATCATCGAGGAGAGGACCCGCCAATGCCGCCGTTCATCAGCATCGCCCTGCCCGTCGCCGACCGCGCCGCCACGCTGCGCTTCTACCGGGAGGCGTTCGGCTGGGACCCTCTCGGCGAGCCGAGCGAGGACGGCATCCCCGAGCCGCTCGAGTTCGCGCTGGACGCGCGCGCCCGGCTGACGTTCATCCCGACCGGCGGCTTCGAGTGGGTGATCGGCGACCGCGCCGTGGCGGCCCCCGGCACCAGCGAATGCCTGCTGACCATGCCCCTGGACGGTGAGGCCGCCGTCGACGGCCTCACCGAGCGAATCCGCCGGGCCGGCGGCACCGTCATCGCCGGGCCCGAACGGCAGCCCTGGGGCTACACCGCCGCCTGCGCCGATCCGGACGGCCACCTCTGGCAGATCACGACGGAGGCGGACGCGGGCGCGTGAGGAGGGGGCTCGGCTACCGCCGGCGGCGCCCCTTCCCATCCGTCCGGCCGCCCGCGCCGGGGCGGGCCGCCGGTCAGACCGTGCTGCGGCCGTCCCGCACAGCTGCACCGACCCGGCCGATCGCCGCCTGCAGCGCCGCATTCATGTCCGGGCCGCCGGTGTGGCCGGTGCCGACGGCGGTGAGTTCGGCGCCCGGCCAGGCATCGGCAAGGTCCGCTGCCACGGCGAGCGGGCCGCCCAGATCGAGCCGGCCGTGGACGAGCGCACCGGGGATCCCGGCGAGGTTCCGCGCGCCGTCCAGCAGGGCGCCGTCCCCCAGCCAGGCGGCGTGGGAAAAGTAGTGGGCGCAGATGCGGGCGAACGCGACGAGCGCCGCGTCGCTCCCGCGGTCGCTGTAGGCGCCGGGGCGGCCCTCTTCCTCGTGCGCGATGACGGCGTCCTCCCACGCACACCAGTCGCGTGCCGCCTGCAGCCGCACGTCAGGATCGGGGTCGGCGAGGAGCCGGCCGTAGGCGGGCAGCAGCCGGGCCGCCGACCGCTCCCGGTGGTCGCGGACGTCGCCCGGTCCGGCGGGGCCGGGGTCGGCGGGCCCGTCCAGCCCGGCTGCGGCCCCGGCCGCGAAGGCGTCCCACGCGCGCGGTAGGAAGCGGGCGACGCCGCCGTAGAGCCATTCGACGTCGCGGCGCCGCGTCAGGGTCACCCCGCAGACCACGATGCCCGAAACCCGGTCGGGGTGGCACTGCGCGTAGGCCAGCATCAGGGTCGAGCCCCACGACCCGCCGGCGAGCATCCACCGCTCGAACCCGAGGTGCTCGCGGAGCTGCTCCATGTCGGCGACCAGGTGGTGCGTGGTGTTGGCCGCCAGGCTGGTGGCGGGGTCGGCGGCGTGCGGCAGGCTCTCCCCGCAGCCGCGCTGGTCGAAGAGGACTGTCCGGAACAGGTCCGGGTCGAAGAGCCGCCGCGCCCCGCGCCGCCCGCCCCCGCCCGGCCCGCCGTGCACCCACACCGCGGGCAGGCCGCCCGGGTTCCCGGCGGCTTCCCAGTAGACCCGGTTCCCCTCCCCCACCTCGAGCAGTCCCGAGGCGTCCGGCTCGACCCGGGGATAAAGGTCCATCGTTCCTCCTAACGAATCCAGCCCGAACTGCGGATCCAAGGGATGCGCACGGTCAGCCGACGGGGCAGGCGTTTCACCCCCGGGCGCCCTGAGTCAGGCGCCAAGCAGCACGGTGACCCCTTCGGGGACGACCTCGCAGGTGAGCGGGGTGGGGCCGACGGGGTCTCCGTCGGCGTAGCCGAGGACGGCGCCGCCGTCGGGGGCGGGGCCGGCTTCCACGGTCACGCGGCGGCCGTGCAGGACCTCGACCTCGTCGAGCTCGGTGTGGGTGCCGGCGAAGACGCGCGGGAAGAAGCGCAGGAAGTCGGTGACGCCCACCGCGTGCAGGAAGACGACCTCCAGCACTCCGTCGTCGGGCCGGGCGCCCGAGCAGACCGCCATGCCTCCGCCGTAGCTGCGGGTGTTGCCCACCGCAGCGAGCATCCCCTCGGCCTCCAGCACGGTGCCGTCCACGTCGATCCGGTAGGGCACCGGACGGAAGGTGCGCAGTTCCGCGCCGACGCCGATCACGTAGTCGACCGCACCGAGCGAGACCGGGAACCCGTTCACGCGCTCGTTGACCCGGGAGTCGAAGCCGCAGGCCAGCACGCTCAGGAAATGGCGGTCCACGCCTGGCCCGCCGGCGCTGTCCGTTTCGCCGGGACCGGTGCAGCGCACGGTGTCCAGCGGTGTGGGCACGCCGCCCAGCAGGCGCTCGACCGCGTGCGGCACCGACGTGCCGACGCCGAGTTCGCGGGCGATGTCGTTGCCGGTGCCCGTGGGCAGCAGGCCCAGCGGGACTCCGGTGCCGACGACCGCCTGCAGCGCGAGGTGAACGAGGCCGTCGCCGCCGACCGCGACCAGGGCGTCGGGGCGCAGGGCGACCGCCTCGTGCGCGCGGCGCGCAGCGTCGGCGGCAGAGGTCCCGATGTGCACGGTGACGCGGGCGCCTTCGGCGCGCAGCCCGGCGATGAGGCTGCGGGCGGCCACCGCGGAGCGGCGGCGGCCGGAGGCGGGGTTGACGAGAAGGGCGAAGTGGGGAGCGGAGCCGGGGGGCATCGGGGTTCCGTTCAGGGATGGGCCGCGGATGGGGTCCGGCGGAGCCTACCGGGTACGGCCCGCGGCCGCCCGCACGAGGTGGGCCTTTCCGCGCCGGCGAGGATGCGCCACACCGCGATGAAAGAGGAAGCGCGTCCGTGCCGCCGCCGGAAAGTCGGGCGGAGCAGGCGTGAACGGTGGTGGAAAAGCGAAGGTTGGGGTCCATGTGACAGGTGGTGCACATGACCGGATCGGCACCCCAGTGGCAACGCCAGCGGACCCGCGCACCGAAGCGGACGACGCCCGACAGCGCGACAGCCCCCGCCGGCCGAAGGAATCCGCGGCTTACCCGGCGCGCAGGCACTCGGGCCACACCGCTGCCCTTGCCGGGTATCGCCAGACTCGTCCTGAACAGGAAAGGCGAACTTCTCCACGGCAGGGACGCAGGCCGCCGCCTCCATCGAACGCACCGCGCCAGGCGCCCACCACCTGCATCGTCCCGGAAGCGCACCCTGCGGCTTGCGCGCCGCCCACCGGGCACGCCGACGCGGCAAGACTCTCCAGCGGCGGCTCTCCGCTGACACGGCAGCGGAAGGCCGCCATCAGGCGCGGCCTGAACAGGACCAGCGGCCTTCTCGCCAACGCCGCAGCGGCTCAACGCAGGACAGCCGGGCTTTCGGACGCGGCTCGGCAGGCACCCGCCACCAGCACCGGCCCGGCGGCACCCCGCGACGCGGTGTGCGGGGCGCTCGCCACCGAGCACGCCGACGTGGCCGGGATCCCGTCCCTGGCCGCGGAACCGTTGCTGCGGCGGTGGGCTCCTGCGCCCCTGCCAGGAGCAGCCGCTCCGCCGGCGCGGCGCCGGCTGTCGCCGTCGAACGTGCCGGCGGGCCGCTCGGCTCAGGGCTGCGGGGTGTCCTCGGGGCGCTTCTTGTTCAGCGGGGAGGGCACCGCGGTGACCGGGACCTCGCCGCGCTGGATGGCGGCCTCCTCCTCGGTCAGGTACTCCTCGGGGATGTCGAACTCGCCGTCCTTGGCGCCGAGGACGAACGCCTCCCACTCCTGCGGGGTGAAGAACAGGATCCCCTTCTCGGGGTGCTTGCCGTCGCGGACGGCGCGGAAGCCGTCGTCGAACTTGGCGACCTCGACGATCGCGTCGGACTCCTCCCGGGAGAGCGAGGAGCGCATCCACACCGCGTCGGTGGTGTCGTGCCACTTCTCGTTGCCCATGGCCTCGGGCGGCAGATCCCGCTTCGCCCCCTGCTCCGCGGGGCGGTCGCTGGCGTGTCCGGAGTCGCTCATTGGGGCGGCCTTTCTGGTGCGGAGGGACGTGCGCACACGGGCCTGCGGAGCGGCCCTGACTGCGCTCCGAGCCTACTGGTTCGCCCCGCTCCGCGCCGCGTCGTCGCCATCCTCCAGCGGAGAGATCTCGTCGTCGTCCAGGCCGTCGAGGTCGTCGCCGCGGCGGGCCTTGCGGCGGTCGTTGAAGAAGCAGAAGAGCTCGGCCACCTCGAACAGCAGCACCAGCGGGATGGCCAGCGCCAGCATCGACAGCGGCTCGGCCGGCGTGACGACGGCGGCGACGCAGAAGATCGCGAAGATGATGATGCGCCGGCGCTTGCCGATCGCCTCCTGGGAGACCACGCCCATCATGTTGAGCAGGATGACGATCAGCGGCGTCACGAACGCCACCCCGAACACCAGGATCATCAGGATCATGTAGTTCAGGTAGTTCGTGATGGTGATCATCGCGGTCATCTGCTCAGTCGCGAAGCCGAACAGGACCTGCATCGCCAGGCCGGTGATGTAGTAGGCCAGGGAGGCGCCGGCCAGGAAGAGCGGCACGGCGGCGGCGATGAAGTAGTAGGTGTAGCGGCGTTCGCGGCCGCGCAGGGCCGGCGCGACGTAGGCCCAGAGCTGGTACAGCCAGAACGGGCTGGCCACCACCAGGCCGATCACGATGGCGACCTTGAACTTCAGCACGAACGGGTCGAAGATCCCGGTGAAGATCAGCTCGCAGTCGGAGCCGCCGTCGCGCACCGAGGTGGGCAGGTTGCAGTAGGGCGCCTGGAGGAAGTTCCAGACCGGGTCGAAGACGAAGAACCCGGCGACGACGCCGACCGCGATGAACGCCGCGGCCTTCAGCAGCCGGTTGCGGAGCTCCTTGAGGTGCGCCATCAGGGGCATGCGGGCCTCAGGGTTTCCCTTCGCACTCCGTGACATGGACCGCCTAGCTCCTTGCACCGGGCGCCCTGCGGCGCCCCCGTCTGTCCGCCCGCGGCCGCCGCGCCCCGCTGCTGCGGTCGCCGCCGGCCGTCCTCCGCCGTCTTACCTGCCGCGGCTGCCCGGGCAGGTGCCCGCGGAGCAGCCGGTCCGGGCGGCGCGCCTGCGGCCGCCGCCCCCGATCGCGCTTCAGTCGTTGTGGCGGCGGACCGGTTCGCCGTTCTCGTCGACGATGCGCTGCCCGGCAGGCAGCTCGGGGTAGCCCTGCTGCTGCGGGTACTGCTGCTGGGCCTGCTGGCCGTACTGCTGCTGCGGGGCGGCGCCGTTCTGCTGCGCCCCCTGCTGCGGCTGCTGCCCGGAGTTCTGGGCGTTCTGACCGGAGTCCTGGCCGTCCTGGCCCTCGCCCTCCTCATCGGCGAGGCCCTTGGCCTCGGCCTTGAGGATCCGCGCACTGCGTCCGAGCGACCGCGCCAGCGTCGGCAGCTTGGTGGCGCCGAACAGCAGGAGTGCGATCAGCAGCAGGATCAGGAGGCTACGCGCGTCCAACCCCATGTGTCTCTACCTCTCTCAACGGCGCCGTGCGCCTTCAGATCGTACGCCCGAACCGGTGTGCGCACACGGGTCCGCACTCCGGGTCCGCGCACGGTACGCGCGGTAGGCGGGCTCGACCTCGCTCTGCGTGCGCGCGATCTGCGCGCGCAGCCGCGCCAGCGCGGCCGCGGCGCGGACGGCCAGCACCGCCGCAACCAGCAGGCCGAGGCCGGTGACCGCGGCAAGGACGAAGATCGGAACCACACGACCACCTTACTGCGTCGCGCAGGACCGCAGCCCCGCCCCCGGGTTGCGCCCAAGCGGCCGGGCAGCGACGGACCGGTGGCCGGTGCGCGAAAGCGCCGTCGATTCAGCTCTGCGGGGCCCGCTGGGCCCCCGAAGCGTAGCGGTCCAGGGCGCGGCGGGCGTCCGCGCGCACCTGCTCGGCGACGTCGGCCGGCGCGACGACCCGCGCCGCCGGGCCGAGCCGCAGGGCCAGGCCGCGGACCCAGCCGGGCACGGGGGTGCGCAGCGTCGCGCGGACCCGGCCGCCACCGAGTTCGCGCACGCCGGTGCAGACGTAGTCCTCGGTGACCCAGCGCGCCTCCGGCTCCAGGTCGAGGGTGACGTGGGCGTCGGCCTCCGACGGCGGCAGCAGTCCGGCGCTGAAGTCCCGCCGGCGCACACCCCCGGGGACCGCGGCCGGCTCGGCGAGCACGGTCAGGTCCAGTACCCGGTCCAGCCGGAACAGGCGGACGCCGCCGCGCAGCCGGCACCAGCCCTCCAGGAAGGCGTGGCCGTCCTGGATGAGCAGGCCCATCGGGTCGACGTCGCGCTCGGTGACCTCGTCGACGTAGCCGGACAGGTAGCGCAGGTGGAGCCGCTGGCCCTGCTCCAGGGCGTGCTGGCAGCGGCGCTGCTTCTCGCGCTCCTGCGGCCCCAGGTCGACCCGGACGGTGACGGCGTCGGCGAACTCCTCGGCGGCGGAGCCGGCCGCCTCGCGCAGCTTCTCCCGGACGCGTTTGAGGGCCGCGCCGCCGTCGGCACCGGCTCCGGCGGCGCCGGGCAGCTCGGCGAGCAGGTCGAGACCGGCGATGAGGCTCGCCGCCTCGTCGGCGGTGAGCCGGAGCGGGCGGGCGAGAGTGTCGGCGTTGGAGATGATGATCTCGCCGGTGGACTCGGCGGCCTCCAGGTCGACGTCGATGAGGTCGCCGGGGGTGTAGCCGGGCAGGCCGCACATCCACAGCAGCGCGAGGTCCTTGAGCACCTGCTTCTCGGAGACGCCGAACTGCGCGGCGACGTCGGGCACGCGCACGTCCCAGCCGATCGCGTAGGGCACGAGCATGAGCAGGCGGCGCAGCTGCTCGGCGGCGACGGCCGACCGCGGCGGCTCAGCGGCGTCCTCCGCCCCGCCGCCCGCATCGGCGCCCCCGTCCGGCACGGGGCCCGCCGGGGGCGCCTCGGCGACGGCGGCGAGGTGGGCGGCGACCGCGTCGCGGGCGTCGGCGGGCTCCACGACAACGGCGCGCTCGCCGAACCCGGCGACGGCGCGCACCAGGTCGGCACGGTCGGTGTAGGGCAGGGTCAGCTCGTCCCAGCGGTCCTCCAGCGCGGTCGCGGCGCCGGGCACGATGCGCCGCGCCGAGCGGCGCAGCACGTGGCCGGAGTCGCCCCGGACGTGCAGCACGGCGGAGTGCACCGGCTCGGCCCGCTCGGCGGAGACCACCGAGCGCACGTCGACGCCGTCCGGCACCTCCACGGGCGGGCCGGAGGCGAGGGTGCGGACCTGGCCGACCATGCGGCCCAGCCGGAAGACGCGGCGGGCGCCGCGGATCCGGTCGTGGCCGGCGACGTACCAGCGGCCGCGCACGTTGACGATGCCCCACGGCTCCAGCAGGCGCCGCTCGGCCTGCGGCGCGCCGGGCTTGCGGTAGTCGAACTCGATCGGCCGGCGGTCGCGGACCGCCTGCCAGACGGCGAGGAACGCGGGCTCGTCGGCGCCGAGGACCGGCGTGACGGCGGGCGCTGCCCCGGTGTCGACCGGCACCCCTGCGGCGCGGAGCTTCATGACGGCGCCGGCGGCCGTACCGCCGAGGGCGGCGTGCCGCCAGGCGCGGGCGGCCAGGCCGAGCACGGCGGCCTCGTCGGCGTGCAGCGCGATCTCGGGCAGCGTGGCCGCGGCGGCGGAGATCCGGTAGCCCTCTTCGCCGCTCCACACGTCGCCGCCGCCGGTCTCGATCGCGATGCCGGAGGCGCGCAGCTCCGCCTTGTCGCGCTCGAACATCCGTTTGAAGGCGACGTCGCCCGCCGCGTCCTCGGTGTCGGCATCGCCGTAGCCGGCGACGGTCGCGCGGATCTCGCGGGCGGTGAGATAGCGCCGCGTCGCCATCAGGCAGATCACCAGGTTGAGCTGGCGTTCGGTCTTCTTCTTCGACATCGGTTCCCCGCCCTTCGCGCCGCCCGCGGCCGCGCGGCGCGCCGTCCCGGCGCCGCGTCCCGCACCGACGGTACCGTGCTCGGCGTGATCCGTTGGCGGGAAGCGCGTGTGCGGTCGATCCGGCGCGAGTGGCCGGGCGCGGTCGAGGCCGAGGTGGAGGTGGCTCCGCCGCCGGGCGGCGCAGTCCGGGCTGCCGCGGACGGCACTGCGGACGCGCTCCCGGTGCCGGAGCAGGGTTCCGGCGGGCCGCCCGGCGAGTACCTGCCCGGCACGTCGGACGGCACCGGCGGCGGCCCGGACGGCCTGTGCCGCGCCCTCGCCTACACCGGCCTGGTCGGGGTGCCCGAGCCCGGCGACCGCGTCCTGCTCAACACCACGGCGCTGGCGCTGGAGCTGGGTACCGGCGGCTACGCGCTGATCGCAGCGCTGCCCGACCGGCTGCCGCCGGACCGCCCGGCAGCCGGCCACCTGGTCAAGGCGCGCTACACACCGCTGCAGACGACGGTGCTCGGCGTGGACGGCCAGGACTCCCCCGACCACGCGCTGCTGCGCGACGCCGACGACCTCGCGGGCCTGCCGGTCGTCACCGCCGACCTGCACTCCGCCCTGCCGGCGATCACCGCCGGCGCACTGCACGACCGGCCCGGCGCCCGGATCGCCTACGTGATGCTCGACGGCGGGGCGCTGCCGGCCGCGTTCTCCCGGACCGCCGCTGCGCTGCGCACCGCCGGGCTGATCGCCGGCACCGTCACCACCGGCCAGGCGTTCGGCGGCGACGTGGAGGCGGTCACTGTGCACACCGGGCTGCTGGCGGCACGCCTCGTCCTCGGCGCCGACCTCGCCATCGTGGCGCAGGGGCCGGGCAACCTGGGCACCGGCACGGCGTGGGGGTTCTCCGGCGTCGCCGCGGGCGAGGCGCTGAACGCAGCCGGGGTCCTCGGCGGGCGGCCGGTGGCGTCGCTGCGGGTGAGCGGCGCCGACCTGCGGGAGAGGCACCGCGGAATCTCCCACCACAGTCTCACGGCCTACGGACGGGTGGCGTGGTCGCCCGCCGACGTCCCCGTGCCCCTGCTGCCGGGAGCGTTCGGCGCACGGGTCCGCGCCGAGGCCGCCCCCCTCGCCGAGCGCCACCGCCTGGTCGACGTGCCCCTCGACGGGCTCGACGCGGCCCTGCGCGCACTGCCGTTCCGCCTCTCCAGCATGGGCCGGTCCCTGGACGACGACCCGCCGTCCTTCCTCGCCGCCGCAGCCGCCGGACGCCACGCGGCCGCACTGCTCGACGGCTGAGGCGGCACCGGACCCCGCTGGCCGCTGCCGGCCGCGCACCCCTGCGCCGCTGCCCGCAGGTGCAGCCGCCCGGACGCTGGACCGGGCTGCTGGCCGCCGCCGGCACCCCGCGCATTGCGGCCGGTGCTGCGGCTGCCACCGCCGCGCCCGGCAGCCGCAGCGCGCTCCACCGGCCCGAGTGGAGGGGCGGTACCTGTGCACGGCTAGCGGGCCGGCTGACCGGGCCGCCGGACCGGCCACCGGTGCAGGCCGCCGGCGCCGTGCATCCTGGCCCCGTGCAGGCGCTGGAGAACCCGCCCGCGCCGCGCTGCGGAGGCCCCGGCCGGCGGCCGCGCCCGCAGGGACCGCAGCCCGCCCTGCCCCTCAGCCGTTCAGCCGCCAGACCTCGGCGTTGAGGGCCGCGGCGTAGAGGGTCCAGAGCAGGTAGGGGGCCAGCAGGAGCGCCGCGGTGCGCGAGTGCCGGGCGAACGCGGCGATGGTCGCGGCAAGCACCGCGATCAGCACGCAGATCTCGGCGAAGGCGATACCGCGCAGGCCCGCCGCGAAGAACAGCGGCGTCCACGCCGCGTTGAGCGCCAGTTGGACGGCGAAGAGCACGAGCGCGCCGCGCGCGCCGGTCCGCCGCCACACCAGCCAGCAGGCGACCGCCATCAGCACGTACAGCACCGTCCACGCGGGGCCGAAGAGCCACTGCGGGGGAGCCCACGCCGGGCGCTCCAGCGCGCCGTAGACCGCGCCCGCGTCCGACGCCGCCGCTCCCCCGATCACGGCGGCCGCGACCACGCACACGGCGATCACCGCGGCGCCCGCCCCCTGCGCGGACGCCGACCGCACCGGCGCGGCACCGGGTCCGCGCGCGCGCGCGGCCCCGGCCGCTCCCGTCCGCTCCGGTTCCCGGTCCGGTCGCGCCATGGCTGAATACCCCCCGCATCATCCGCTCGCCTGCACGGGGCGGTGCCCCGCTCCCCCGAGGCTTCCCCAGCACGGTGCGTCCACTCCTGGAATCAAGGAGTGAAGGAGAGGCGGTCCGCCGGCGCCGGAGCGGCTCTGCGGAAAAGCCGCGAGGGGCGGCCGGACGGCTCCGGTGGGAGCCGCGGCCGCCCCTCGGGACGGGTGGCGAGCGGTGCGCTGCGGGCTACTGCTCTTCCTGGGGCTCCTCCTCCGGAGGCGCCTCTTCGCCGCCCTCGGCCCCGCCCTCGGGCGCCTCGGGCTCCGGCGGCGGGTCGACCGCGGCAAGGATGTCGATGACGAAGACGAGCGTGCCGGCGGGCTGGCCGCCCTCCTCGGCCTCCTTGCCGTAGGCCAGATCCTCGGGAACGACGAGCATGACGCGGGAGCCGACCTTCTCGCCTTCGAGGCCCTGGTCCCAGCCCTCGATGACCTGGCCCTGGCCGAGCGGGAAGTAGAACGGCTGCCCGTCCTCGCCGAAGGAGGTGTCGAACACCTTGCCGTCGTCCCAGCGCACACCGGTGTACTGGGCGACGACCTGCTGCCCGTTCTCCACCGCCGGCCCGTCGCCCTCGATGAGGTTGGCCTTCTCCAGGTCCTTCGGCGGTTCGGTCTCCTCGGGGATGGAGATCTCGGGGGCTGCGGCACCGTTGTCGGGCGCGGTGGGCAGGCCGTCACCGCCGTCGGTGGTCTGCTCGCCCTCGACCGTGTCGCCGTTGCCGAAGCGGTCGCGGATCTCCATCACCGAGACCGTGTCGCCCTCCTGCGGCGGCATGCCCTGCATCTGCGCCTGCGCGGGGTCCGGCGGCGGGGTGATGAACGCGATCTGCGCGCCGACGTTCTGGTCGACCAGCGTGGTCCCGAACTCGCCCAGCTGCTCCACGTTGATCAGCAGCGGCGAACCGGACTCATAGCTGGAGTTGGCCTTCTCCGCCTCGCCCTTGCCGGTCCAGGAGTACTCGACGACGTCGAGCATGACCAGGTCGTCCTTGCGGACGATCGCCTCGCTCTCGCCTTCCCGCAGCACGCCCTCGACCTGCTCGCCGGGCGGCTCGATGTCGGGCAGGTCGACCTTGGGCTCCTCCCCCGGATCGCCGGTGACCGTGGGCAGCCGCTCGTCCACCTCCGCCCCGGTGCGCATGAAGGCGGGCACGCGGTACTTCTCCGGGATCGAACTGCAGCCCGACAGCGCGAGCAGCGCGATGGAGAGCGGCACCGCGATGGCGGCGGCACGTCGTGGCATAGGGCACTACCTCAATATCCGGCTCGGTTCCCCGTCACACTATCGAAAACGCCATGGTGCCGTACCTCCGTAAGAGGCCGATAAGAACGTGGCCGGAACGCGGGCGGGCCGCCCCGCAACGGATGCGGAGCGGCCCTTCCGGGAGCGGGCGGGGGCGCCGGCCGGCACCCCCGCCCGCTTGCGGCTACATACCGGCGATCAGCTTCTCCACCCGCTCGTCGACGGCCTTGAAGGGGTCCTTGCACAGGACCGTGCGCTGGGCCTGGTCGTTGAGCTTGAGGTGGACCCAGTCAACGGTGAAGTCGCGGCGCTTCTCCTGGGCGCGGCGGATGAACTCGCCGCGGAGCTTGGCGCGGGTGGTCTGCGGCGGGACCGATTTGGCCTCGAAGGTCTTCAGGTCACCGACGACGCGGTCCATCTGCCCCTTGCGCTGCATCAGGTAGAACAGGCCGCGGTCGCGGTGGATGTCGTGGTAGGTCAGGTCGAGCTGGGCGATGCGGGGCGAGGACAGCGACAGGCCGTGCTTGTCGCGGTAGCGCTCCAGCAGGCGGTACTTCGCGACCCAGTCGATCTCCCGCTCCACCAGGGACAGGTTCTGCGTCTCGATGGCCTCCAGCGTGCGGCCCCACAGCTCCAGGACGCGCTTGCCGGTGGCGTCGGTGCCGTTGCGGTCCACATACGCCTGGACCTTCTCCAGGTACTCGCGCTGGATCTCCAGTGCGCTGGCCTCGCGCCCGTTGGCCAGGCGGACCTTGCGGCGGCCGGTCATGTCGTGGCTGACCTCGCGGATCGCCCGGATCGGGTTCTCCAGCGTGAAGTCGCGCATCACCGCGCCGGTCTCGATCATGCGCAGCACGAGGTCGGTGGAGGCGAGCTTGAGGAGGGTGGTCACCTCGCTCATGTTGGAGTCGCCGACGATGACGTGCAGGCGGCGGAACCGCTCGGCGTCGGCGTGCGGCTCGTCGCGGGTGTTGATGATGGGGCGCGAGCGCGTGGTCGCAGAGGAGACGCCCTCCCAAATGTGCTCGGCGCGCTGGCTGACGCAGAAGAGCGCGCCGCGCGGCGTCTGCAGCACCTTCCCGGCACCGCAGATGATCTGCCGGGTCACCAGGAACGGGATGAGGATGTCGGCCAGCCGGCCGAACTCGCCGTGCCGGCCGACCAGGTAGTTCTCGTGGCAGCCGTAGGAGTTGCCGGCCGAGTCGGTGTTGTTCTTGAACAGGTAGATCTCGCCGGCGATGCCCTCTTCGTGCAGCCGCTGCTCGGCGTCGACCTGCAGGCCCTCCAGGATGCGCTCGCCGGCCTTGTCGTGCGCCACGAGGTCGGCGAGGTCGTCGCATTCGGGCGTGGCGTACTCGGGGTGGCTGCCCACGTCCAGGTAGAGGCGGGCGCCGTTGCGCAGGAAGACGTTGCTGCTGCGCCCCCACGACACGACGCGCCGGAACAGGTAGCGCGCCACCTCGTCCGGCGACAGGCGGCGCTGTCCCCGGAACGTGCAGGTGACGCCGTACTCGTTCTCCAGGCCGAAAATGCGGCGATCCACGCTGCCTCACCCGTCTCCCGTCCCGTGGCAGCGGACCGACCCGGCCGGGTCCCCGGCCGGGAGCCCGGCCTGCTGCCGACGACTCCACCCTATTTATCGGCTCCGCCCCGGCTCCGGAAACCGGTGCCGTCCGGCATTCTCGGCGGGCGGAACCGGGCCGGCGCGCGGCTGCGGCGCTCCGCGGGCCCGAGGCCGCCGGGGCGGGCGCGTCCCGCGCCCGCCCCGGTACAGGCCTCCGGCCGAGCCGGCCGCGTCCGCTCAGCTGCCGCTGGAGCCGCTGCCGCCGCCGCTGGCTCCCCCGTTCCCGCTGCCCTTGGAGCCGCCGGACGCGCTCTCCTCGGCGGCGCGCGCCTCGGTGATCAGCCGCTCCAGCCGGGCGCCGCGGATCCGCCGGAACTTGCGGTGCTCCCGGGCCCGTTCCAGCACGGCCACCTCCAGGTTGGCGGCGTCCAGCTCGCGGCGCTCGTTCTGCTCGTGCGAGAGGGCGTACATGGCCGCGGCCAGCGCCTCGCCGAGCGGCGCGGTCCGGTCGAACCGCTCGCGCAGCGCGCTGGTCACCGCCTCTGCGGAGCCGCCCATGCCCACTAGGCCCTTCTCATCGGCGACCGAGCCGTCGAAGGTGATCCGGTAGATCTGGTCGGTGTCGGCGTCGTCGCCGACCTCGGCGACCACGATCTCCACCTCCCAGGGCTTGTTGCTCTCGCTGAAGACCGTTCCCAGGGTCTGGGAGTAGGCGTTGGCGAGCATCCGCCCGGTGACGTCGCGCCGGTCGTAGGCGTAGCCGTGCTGGTCGGCGTAGCGGACACCGCCCAGGCGGAGGTTCTCGAACTCGTTGCCGCGTCCGACGGCGGCGAACGCGATCCGGTCGTAGAGCTCGCTGATCTTGTGCAGCGTGCGGGACATGTTGTCCGCGACGAGCAGGATGCCTCCGTCGTACTGGAGGACGACGGCGCTGCGGCCGCGCGCGATGCCCTTGCGCGCGTAGTCCGCCTTGTCCTTCATGCTCTGCTCGGGCGAGACGTAGAACGGCATCGTCACCGCTGATCGTTCCTTTGCTAGTCGGGGCCGGCCGTAGTGGTGCGGGTCAGCCCAGGGGGGCGGTCGGGCCGTCGGGGTGTTCGGCGCGGCCGGCGACGACCGCCTCGGCGACTGCCGCGACCTCGTCGACCGGCATCCGGCGGTAGCCCTCCTCGGTGACCACGTCGATCAGCGGGAAGATCCTGCGGTGGATATCCGGGCCACCGGTGGCGGAGTCGTCGTCGGCCGCGTCGTAGAGGGCCTGGACCGCGGCCTTGACCGCCTGGGCCTCGTCGATACCGTCGGAGTAGAGCTTCTTCAGCGACCCCAGGGCGTAGACCGAGCCCGACCCGATGGAGTGGAAGCGCTGCTCCTCGTAGCGGCCGCCGGAGGGGTCGTAGCTGAAGATCCGGCCCTCGCCGCTGTCCTCGTCGTAGCCCACCAGGATCGGCACCACGACGAAGCCCTGCATGGCCATGCCGAGGTTGCCGCGGAGCATGCTGGCCAGCCGGTTGGCCTTGCCCTCCAGGGAGAGCGGCCGGCTCTCGCGCTTCTCGTAGTGCTCCAGTTCCACCTGGTACAGCCGGGCGAGTTCGATTCCGATGCCGGCCGAGCCGGCGATGGCGACGGCGGAGAACTCATCGGCGCGGAAGAGCTTCTCCATGTCGCGCTTGGCGATCGTGTTCCCCGCGGTGGCCCGGCGGTCGCCGGCCATCACCACACCGCCGGGGAAGGTGAGCGCCACGATGGTGGTGGCGTCCGGGGTGAGTCCGCTCGTTCCGCTTCCGCCGCGGGGCAGGTCCTGCCAGTTGGGCAGCAGGTCGGGATGGGCTGCGGCGAGGAACTCGGTGAACGACGACGACCCCGGATTCATGTAGGCGGCGGGCAGCCGTCCGCCCTCGAAGGTTGCGGACACGCGACTCCTTCCGGTGGCTTTCCAGTACCGCTGACCCTACTGAGCGGCGCCCTCGGCGGGGTAGCGCTCGCAGGCGCGTCCGCTGACGGCGAACCGGGGCCGGACCGCCGCGGCGGCGGTCCGGCCCCGGTGCCCTGCGGTCGGCGCAGAGGCCGTGGGCGTCACTGCCCGCCCTTCTGGACGAACTGGCGCACAAAGTCTTCGGAGTTGGATTCCAGGACCTCGTCGATCTCGTCGAGGATGTCGTCGACGTCGGCATCGAGGTCTTCGTTGCGCTCCTGGGCCTCGGTCCCGGCCTCGACCTCCTCGGTCTCCTCCTCGCGCCGAGTGCCGTGCTTCTGGCCGCCGGTGTCCTTGGTCGCCATCCCACAACCTCCTCGATCGGGGCTCTCGCCCTTATCTTGGCCCGCCGGACCACGGCTCAACCGCGATCTCCGGTGCCGTTGTCCGCACGTTACCGGCCCGCTGTCCGAATACCCGTTCGATACGGCGCGCGAAACCGGCAGTAGCGGACCGGAAGCACGCGGGCACGCGGAACCGCCCGGACAACGCAGACCGGGGCAGAGCATCCCGATCCGGGCGGCCCTCGGCTGCGCCGCCGCGGCAGAGCCTCCGCCCCCGCGCCGCGCCGGGGCCGGCGCAGCGCGCTCCACCCGGCCCAGAGCCGCCCGTACGCCGCACCCGGCGGGCGGCCGGAGTCAGCCCGCGCCCTGGTCTCCGGTGAGGATGGCGACCAGCTCCTCCGCGGTGGCCGCAGAGTCGAGCAGGGCTCCGACGTGCTCCTTCGTGCCGCGGCTGGGCTCCAGGGTGGGCACCCGCTGCAGCGAGTCGCGGCCGGGCAGGTCGAAGATGACCGAGTCCCACGACGCCGCGGCCACCGCGTCGGCGTAGCGCTCCAGGCAGCGGCCGCGGAAGTAGGCGCGGGTGTCCTCCGGCGGCTCGGTGACGGCGCGCTGCACCTGCTCCTCGGTGACCAGCTGCTCCATCCGCCCGCGCCCCACCAGCCGGTTGTACAGCCCGCGGTCGGCGCGCACGTCGGAGTACTGCAGGTCGACCAGCTGCAGCCGGTGGTGGTCCCAGTCGAGGCCGTCGCGGCTGCGGTAGCCCTCCAGCAGCGTGAGCTTGGCGACCCAGTCGAGCTCGGCGGACAGCTGCATCGGGTCCTCACCGAGCCGGTCGAGCACCGATTCCCAGCGGCGCAGCACGTCGGCGGTGTCCGGGTCCGGCTCGCTGCCGTACCGGTCCTGCACGTACTTCTGGGCGAGCTCCAGGTAGGAGCGCTGCAGCTGCAGCGCCGTCATCCGGCGGCCGTCGCGCAGCCGCGCCTGGTGGGTGAGCGACGGGTCGTGCGAGAAGGCGCGCAGGTCGGCCACTGGCGTCTCCAGCGCCAGGTCGATGTCGATGAACCCGTCCTCGATCATCGACAGCACCAGCGAGGTGGTGCCGAGCTTGAGGTAGGTGGCCGTCTCGCTCATGTTCGCGTCGCCGATGATGACATGCAGGCGGCGGTACTTCTCCGGGTCGGCGTGCGGCTCGTCGCGGGTGTTGACGATGGGCCGCTTCAGCGTGGTCTCCAGCCCCACCTCGACCTCGAAGAAGTCGGCGCGCTGGCTGATCTGGAAGCCCGAGCCGCGCCCGTCCGCGCCGATCCCGACCCGCCCGGCGCCGCAGACGACCTGGCGGGAGGCGAAGAACGGGATGAGGTGGCGGACGATGTCGCCGAACGGCGTCGCCCGCCGCATCAGGTAGTTCTCGTGGCAGCCGTAGGAGGCGCCCTTGTTGTCGGTGTTGTTCTTGTAGAGCTGGATCGGCTCCGTGCCGGGCACGCCCGCGGCGCGGGCGGCCGCGTCGGCCATGACGCGCTCCCCGGCCTTGTCCCACAGCACCGCATCCAGGGGGTTGGTGACCTCGGGGGCGGAGTACTCCGGGTGGGCGTGGTCGACGTAGAGGCGCGCGCCGTTGGTGAGGATGACGTTGGCCAGCCCCAGGTCCTCGTCGGTCAGCTGGGTGGGGTCGGCGACCTCGCGCGCCAGGTCGAAGCCGCGCGCGTCGCGCAGCGGGTTCTCCTCCTCGAAGTCCCAGCGGGCCTTGCGCGCCCGGGCGGCCGCCGCCGCGAGGTAGGCGTTCACCACCTGGGTGGAGGTCACCATCGCGTTGGCCCCGGGGTTGCCCGGTACGGAGATCCCGTACTCGGTCTCGATGCCCATAATCCGCCGCACAGTCATGAGGGAAGATTATCGGCCGGAGGCCCGATGTGAACTCCTCTCCGCCACCCTCTGCGCGCCGCCCGGGCTCTGCGTGACCCCCTGGGGCGTACGGGATCCCCGCTCCCGGCAGCCCGGCCCGCGGCACCGGCGGGCCGGACCCTGCCTGCGGCGCGGCGCAGGCGGCCGGGGCCGCCCCGCCGCGGCCGGAGCCGGACAGGGCGGCCGCCACCTGCGCTGCGCGCGGCTCACCCTGCGCCGGCCTCCGCATCCGCCCCTCCGGCGCCGTCCGCCGCGGCGAGCCGGCCGTCGTGCATCCGCCACACCCGGTCGGCCCGGTCGAGGTAGGCGGTGTCGTGCGTGACGACCAGGGTCGCGGTGGCGAAGGTGCGGGTGGATTCGGCGATCAGGTCCATGATCGCCGCGCCGCGCTCGTGGTCGAGGGCGGCGGTGGGCTCGTCGACCACGAGCACCGCGGGCGCGCCGGTGAGCGCGCGGGCGATGTTGACCCGCTGCCGCTCCCCGCCGGACAGCTGCGCTGCGCGCCGGTGGGCGCGCCCGTCGAGGCCGACCGAGGCGAGCAGCGCCTCCGCCGCGCGGCGCCGGGCGCGCACCGGGCGCCCGCGCATGTGCTCCACGGCGAGGAGCTGCTCCACGGCGGTCAGCGACGAGACCAGGTTGGGCTGCTGGAACACGATGCCGACGCGGTGCATACGCAGCCGGCTCAGTGCGGCCGGCCGCTTTCCGGACAGGTCTTCGCCGTCGATCAGCACGGTTCCGGACTGGGGCCGCACCAGTGCCGCGGCCACCGACAGCAGGCTGGACTTGCCTGAGCCGGACGGGCCGACGATCGCGTGCACCTCCCCCGGCGCCGCCGCGAGGGAGACGCGGTCCAGCGCCGTGACGCGCCCGTCCCCGTCGGGATAGGTCAGTGTGACGTCGTCGAGCTTGATGCTCATCGGACTCCTCCCAGTGCGGTCAGCGGATCGACCGAAGTGATGCGGCGGACGGCGAGGACGGCGCCGGCCATGCCGAGGGCGGTCATCGCCGCGACCGGAAGCGCGGTGGTGGCGGCGCTCGCGGAGAACGGGACCGTGCCGGCGATCAGGGCGCCGATGCCCGCACCGGCCGCTCCGCCGGCCAGCGCACCCGCGGCGAGGACCAGGAACGCCTGCACGAGGGCATCGCGGACCAGGTAGCCGGTCGAGCCGCCGAGGGCCTTGAGGATGGCGATGTCGCCGGTGCGCTGGATGGTCCACACCGTCAGGAACGCCCCGGCGACCAGCGCGGAGATGCCGTACAGGAAGCCCTGGATCATCAGCAGCGACCCGTTCTCCTCGGCGAAGCCGCCGATGCCCGCACGGCTGTCGGACAGCGTCGCCGACACGGTTCCGGCAGCCTCGTCCGCCGCATCGGCTCCGGTCGCGCCGGCTGAGGCGACCACGGTGCCGGCGGGTGCGTCGGCGCCGGCGGGTGCGAGACCGCGCCAGGACTCCAGGGTGGTCCACAGGACCGGCGTGTGGCTGAAACCGCCGGTGAATCCGTCGCCGGCGCGCACCGCGTCGACGGTGAAGCCGGTACCGGCCAGCTCCACGGTGTCGCCCTCGGCGAGCCCCTCCTCCGCAGCGGCTTCCTCGGGGACCAGGAGCCCGCCGTCGGACAGGCCGTCCGGAGCGAGCTCGCCGCCCGGCACGGCTCCGAACACGGTCACGGCGGCCGAAGAGCCGTCCTCCAGTTCCAGCCGGCCCTGGGTGACGGCAAGCGGCTCGGCCCACTCGGCGCCGCCGGCCTCGGCCCACTCATCGGCCTGATCCCAGGTCACGGAGCTGTCGGAGAACGACACCTCCGGCGCGTCGGAGCCCGAGGCGCCGAACGCGATCCGGTCGGCGGGCAGGTCCTCGACGGCGCCGGCTGACTGCCGGGCGAGCCCGGCGGTCAGCCCGGACAGCAGCACGACCAGCAGGGTGATCAGCGCCAGGACCGAGCCCATCAGCGCGAACCGCCCCTTGGCGTGGCGGATATCGCGGACGGCCACGAACACGGCGGCCTCCTTCCTCGGCGGTGCGCGGCGGGCGCACCAGTGCGTTCAGACGGGGTTCCGGGCGCTGCCCTCGGACGGCGCCCGCTGCGGAGCGGGGCGGCGGGGTGCACCCGCAGTGGGGCCCGGCCGCACCGCAGCTCCGGCCCCTTCCAGGCTGGTCCGCGGCGGACCGGATTCCATCGGTGCGACGGACGATCCTGCAGCGCAGCGGGTGCAGTGCGACATCAACCCTTCGGTTGATGCGTCTGCGCAGGCCGCGGGCCTACGGTGAGGGGGATGTCCACTGTCCCCGCGGCCGGTGCCGCGCCCCCCGGCGGTCCGCTGCCGGCCAGCGCAGCGGGCGGCACCGGCGGCACCGGGCTGGTCCTGCGGGTGCTGCGCGGCTGCCTGCACGCGGCGTTCTTCGCCCTGCTCGCCGTCCCCGCACTGCGGCCGCTGCTGCCCGGCGCCGAGCACGGGGCCGACCACTGGGCGTGGGCCGCGTTCGGCGGCGCGGTGCTCCTGGGCGGGGTCTACGCCTCAGGCCCGCTGCTGATGGGGCGGCTCGGCACCGGGCGCCGGGCCGCGCTGGCGTGGCTGGCCGCCGTGACGGCGCTGTGGGCGCTGCTGCTCGTGCACGACCCGGACTTCTCCTGGGTCGCGTTCCCGCTGTTCTTCCTGCACCTGCACCTGCTGCGGCGCGTGCACGCCGTCGCAGCGGTCGCCGTGATCGCGGCCGCCGTCGTGGCGGCCCAGGGCCTGCACGCCCACACGCTGACGCTGGGGATGGTGCTCGGCCCGCTGTTCGGCGCGGCCTCGGCGGTCGTGGTCGGGCTCGGCTATGCGGCGCTGTACCGGGAGAGCGAGCAGCGCCGCCGCCTCATCGTCGACCTGGAGCAGGCGCGCGACGCACTGGCCCGCTCCCAGCACCGGGCCGGGGTGCTGGCCGAGCGCGAGCGCATCTCCCGCGAGATCCACGACACCCTTGCCCAGGCGTTGTCGAGCATCGTGCTGCTGCTCCGGTCCGCGGAGTCGGCGCTGGAGCCCGGCGGCGCCGGCGACGCGGCCGCGCGCGGCCGCGTCGCCGAGGCGCACCGCGCCGCAGCCGACAACCTGGAGGAGGCGCGCCGCTGGGTACGCGGCCTCTCCCCCGCTGCGTTGGAGGGCGGGTCGCTGCCGGAGGCTCTGGAGCGGCTGTGCGCCCGGACGGAGGCCGAGGAGGGCGCCCCCGGCTGCCGGTTCCGCGAGGAGGGCGGCCGGGCGCCGCTGCCGCCCGGCCACGAGGTGGCCCTGCTGCGCGCGGCCCAGGTGGGGCTCTCCAACACGGTGCGGCACGCCGGGGCGGGCACCGCGGTGGTGACGCTGGCCTATCTCGGCGACGAGGTGGCGCTGGACGTCTTCGACGACGGCCGCGGCTTCCGCCCGGCCGAGGACCGGGGCGGGCGCTCCGACGGCACCGGCTACGGCATCCGCGGCCTGCGCTCCCGGGTCGAAGCGCTCGGCGGCCGGCTCCAGATCGAGTCGGCCCCGGGCGAGGGCACGGCGCTGGCGGTGGCGCTGCCGATCCCGGCGGGCGAGAACGGCGGCGAAGGGAGCAGGCGATGAGCGGCAGGGACGGCGCAGCAGGGCGGCCGCTGCGGCTGCTGCTGGTGGACGACCACCCGGTGGTGCGGCGCGGACTGCGGGCCATGTTCGACAAGCGCGCCGACATGCGCGTCGCCGCCGAAGCGGCCGACGGCCGGGAGGCGCTCGCCGCCCTGGACGCCGCGGAGCGCGGCGGGGAAGGCGGCGGCGCCGGGCGGATCGACGCCGTCCTGATGGACCTGCAGATGGGGGCCGGGATGGACGGCGTGACCGCGACCCGGGAGATCGCGGCGCGGCCGGGCGCCCCGCCGGTCCTCGTGCTCACCACCTACGACTCCGACGCCGACATCCTCGCCGCGGTCGAGGCCGGCGCGACCGGCTACATGCTCAAGGACGCGCCGCCGGAGCAGCTGTGCAGCGCGGTGCTGGCGGCGGCGCGCGGCGAGACGGCACTGGCTCCGGACGTCGCCGCGCGCCTGTTCCAGCGCCTGCGCTCGCCTGAGCCGGCGCTGAGCCCGCGCGAAGTGGAGATCCTCGGCCTGCTCGCCCGCGGCCTCAGCAACAAGGCGCTGTCCCGCGAACTCTTCGTCAGCGAGGCAACGGTCAAGACCCACCTGGTGCACATCTACGCCAAGCTCGGCGTCGACAACCGGACCGCCGCCATCCACACCGCCACCGAGCGCGGCATCCTCCGCTCCCGGTGAGGCCGCCGCGCCCGGGCACCGCACGGCTTGCGGTGCACAGCCTGCCCGAGGAGGCCGGCGGCCGCCGGCTCGCTGGCCGCACGCGGGGAAGCCGGCCGCTCCCCGGCCGCACACGAGTAGCGCAGCTTCCAGTCCGCAGCGCGGAAGCCGCAGCTAAAAGAACTCGTCGAGCAGCCGGTAGTAGGCCAGCCGGTCCGGGTCGATGAGGTCGTCGCCGTAGTGCACGGCGAAGGCGCGGGCGAACGCGGGGCCGTAGGGCTCCCCGGCGAGGTCGCGCAGGGCGAGGGACAGATCGCGGTGGCGGTCGGCCGTGCCCAGCCGACCCGTGTCCACGAAACCGGTCCACTCCAGGGTGGCGGGGTCGATGAGGACGTTGTCGGGGGTCAGGTCGCCGTGGCAGACGACGATGTCGTCCGCCCGCTCATCCGGACGACTGGCCTCCAGGGCTGCGAGTACCTGCTCCGGCGGCTCGCCCCGGCGCTCCGCGTCGAAGCTGCCGGACTCCACGAGGCCCGCGGCGACCCGCTTGCGCGCCAGCGGGACGGCGGTGTCCAGCCGGCCGTCGAACGGGCAGCCGCCGGCAGCCAGGTCGTGCAGCCGACGGGCTGCCCTGGCGAAGGCGGCCACGACCGGCGCCCGCAGGTGCGCCGGCCACTCCCCCGACACCGGCCGGCCAGGGACGGCGGTGCTGACCAGCCATCCCACGCCGTCGCGCTCGCCCTGCTCCACCGGCTCCGGCGCGGCCGCGCCCGCACCGGACAGCCAGGCAGCGCGCTCGGCCTCCGCGGACAGCTCCGCGGGATCACCGATCTTGGCAAAGAGCTTCGCGCGGCCCGACAGCCGCCACACCTCCGCCCCCGGTTCCCCGCCCGGCATCCGGGTCCACGAGTACAGGAGATAGCGCCGCCGCAGCCGGCGCCGGACCATTTCATTCACCCCGCCATTCACCCCGCCAGTCTGCCACCGGCGGAGGGCCGCGCTCTGGGGCGGACCTGCGCGGCCGAGGGCTGCCCTGCAGGGGGATCAGCTCTGGCAGGATGCCGGGGTGGTGATTGCACAGGGCTGGGAGGCGATACGTCGCCGCCTCCATTTCGGCCAGCGCTTCCCGGGAACGGTGGTCCGGGTGCCGAGTCCTGGCGCGATCGGCGTCTTCGTGGATATCGGGCTGCCGGTCACCGGGTTCGTTGATGTGGTGCTGCTCCCGAGGACGGCCGAGCGCTGGCCCGTCGAGGGTGCCACGTCGGAGTTCGAGGTGTGGTGGGCTGATGAGCGGCCGCAGATCCGGCTGAAGCCGGCGGATTCCCGATTCCTGCGCGAGGACTTCTCCGACTGGCTGCCCCGGTGGCGGCCACGGTGGCCGCAGGAGCAGGGTCTGCCGGTCACCGCCGCCGACGTCCCGCATCCGGTAGGTGGAGAGGGCGGTGCTGGCGCTGGAGGATGCGGCCCAGAGCGTTGACTGGAACTGCCAGGACAACACCTGCGCGCCCCGATCCGGCACGTACCGCCACCTCGGCAGGCAGCCCTGCCGCGCCGATGTGCGGGCGGGCACCGCAGTGCTGCCGGGGGCGGTCCGCTCCGCGGCCCCGCATAGTCAGGCGAAGCGGGCCAGCATTCCCATGGCGCGGTAGCGGACTGGGGCGAAGCGGCGGGCGGTCGCCCACCGGTTCAGCAGCCGGGACACGCGGACCGTCCGCTGTGCGGCGCGGCGGCGCCGGCGGTCGAACAGCGGCAATCCGCCGGCCACCGATCCGGCCGACGCCAGCGAGTCCGCGAGTTCCACCGCATCGACCACGGCCTCGCATGCGCCGCGGCCGGCGTTGGGCGCCATTGCGTGCGCGGCGTCTCCGATGATGACGCGGTGGCCGCGGAACCACGGGCCCAGCGGAGGGACGTCGTAGAGGACGCGCCGGTCGACCTGATCCGACTCGATTTTGCGCAGGACATCGCGGACTGCCGGATGCCAGCCGCCGAAGGCTGCTGCAAGGAGCTCTGCACGGGGCCGGCCATCGTCATACTCGGCAAGCAGGTCGCGCCGGATACTCGCGAACCAGTTCGTCGTCTCCGCGTCCTGCGGTGTAATGCCGAACAGGCGCCCTTCGCCCCACGTTTCGGTCACCGTCTCTACCGCGCCGGGCACGGTTCCGCGGAACGCGACGGTGCCCAGCGGGCGGACATCCGCCGTTCTGGCGGCAACCGCGCCCCGGAGCCGGCTGTTGATGCCGTCAGCTCCCACGACCAGGTCCGCCTCCGGGAGTTCCGCCGGGTCGCTGACCCCTGCCCCCCAGTGGACGGCGCCCTCCAGCGCGCCGTCGAACAGCGCCCGGTGCAGCGCGGGCCGGGAGATCAGGTAGGCCGGCTCGCGCGGACTCACCCGCGCGAAAGGAACGCCGTCGGGGCGGAGGAACGCCGCCCCCTGCTGGCGCACCCCTTCCTGGCGGACCCGGTCCCCCAGCGAGAGGCGGTCCAGCGCGGCCATGGCCTCGGGCCACATGCCCAGGGCCGTGCCCGAATCGGGCAGGCCCTCGGCGCGCTCGAAGACCTCGACGCTCCACCCGGTCGCCGCCAGGGCCCGGGCCGCCGCCAACCCGCCGATCCCCGCTCCGACGACCACCGCGCGGCGGCTCATCCAGCGCGCCCCTGCCCCGTCCCGGGGCCCGGCGGCGCCGAGCGGCAGGGCTGTTCCGGCAACTCCATCACGTCCTCCACGGCCGACAGGTGGCAGCAGCATCCCACCGTCCCCGCGCCGATCGCGGCAAACGTCCGGAAACGGCCGCGGATGGCGCCGCGGCCCGGGAAGCCCGCCCGCAAGCACCGATCGGACGAAACACACGGCACTTCCGGTTTCCTGCGCCCGGAAACCGGTCTCGGAATTGCCCGGAACGGGGGTGGTACTCCGCCGGCAGTCCCCGCACGGAATTGCGGCGCGCGATTCTCCGACGGCAGCCCGGGGCACCGCAGTTCCACCGCGGAAAACACCGCATTACCGGACTATTCTGCGCAATTCCCGGACTGGCCGGAAAGTCCCCCGTACAAACCAGCCCCGGCCCGCTGGAACGCGCGGAGCGCGTCCAGCGGGCCGGGGCTGTGACTGCCTGCGGCCTAGAGGTACTGGCCGGTGTTGGCGACCGTGTCGATGGAGCGGCCGGAGTCGGCGCCCTTCTTGCCGGAGACGAGCGTGCGGATGTAGACGATCCGCTCGCCCTTCTTGCCGGAGATGCGGGCCCAGTCGTCCGGGTTGGTGGTGTTGGGCAGGTCCTCGTTCTCGGAGAACTCGTCGACGCAGGCCTGCATAAGGTGGGAGACCCGGATGCCCTTGGAGGTGTTGTCGATGAAGTCCTTGATGGCCATCTTCTTGGCCCGGTCGACGATGTTCTGGATCATCGCGCCGGAGTTGAAGTCCTTGAAGAACAGGACCTCCTTGTCACCGTTGGCGTAGGTGACCTCCAGGAAGCGGTTCTCCTCGGACTCGGTGTACATCCGCTCCACGACCCGCTGGATCATGGCGTCCACCGTGGCCCGGCTGGACCCGCCGTGCTCGGCGAGGTCGTCCTCGTGCAGCGGGAGGGCGTCGGTGATGTACTTGGAGAAGATGTCGCGGGCCGCTTCGGCGTCGGGCCGCTCGATCTTGATCTTGACGTCCAGCCGGCCGGGCCGCAGGATCGCCGGGTCGATCATGTCCTCGCGGTTGGAGGCGCCGATGACGATGACGTTCTCCAGCCCCTCCACCCCGTCGATCTCGCTGAGCAGCTGCGGAACGATGGTGTTCTCCACGTCGCTGGAGACGCCCGAGCCGCGGGTGCGGAAGATCGAGTCCATCTCGTCGAAGAACACGATCACCGGCGTGCCCTCGCCGGCCTTCTCCCGGGCCCGCTGGAACACCAGGCGGATGTGCCGCTCGGTCTCGCCGACGTACTTGTTGAGGAGCTCCGGCCCCTTGATGTTGAGGAAGAAGCTCTTGCCGACGTCCTGGCCGGTGCGCTCGGCGACCTGCTGGGCCAGCGAGTTCGCCACCGCCTTGGCGATGAGCGTCTTGCCGCAGCCCGGCGGGCCGTACAGCAGCACGCCCTTGGGCGGCCGCAGCTGGTGCTCGTAGAAGAGGTCCTTGTGCAGGTAGGGCAGCTCCACCGCGTCGCGGATCTGCTCGATCTGCCCGCCCAGGCCGCCGATGTCGGTGTAGGCGATGTCGGGGACCTCTTCGAGGATGAGCTCCTCGACCTCGGACTTGGGGATCCGCTCGTAGACATAGCCCGAGCGGGACTCCAGCAGCAGCGAGTCGCCGGGCCGGATGGCCTGGTCGAGCAGCGGTGCCGCCAACCGGACGATGCGCTCCTCGTCGTGGTTGGAGATGACGAGGGCGCGGTCGCCGTCGAGCACCTCCTTGAGGAGCACGAGTTCGCCCACCGTCTCGAAGGACTGCGCTTCGACGACGTTGAACGCCTCGTTGAGCATGACCTCCTGGCCCGGGCTCAGCGCATCGACGTCGACCGATGGGCTGACGTTGACCCGCATCTTGCGCCCGTTGGTGAAGATCTCGACGGTCTCGTCCTCGCGGGAACCGAGGTACACGCCGAACCCGGAGGGCGGCTGCGCGAGGCGGTCGACCTCCTCCTTCAGGGCGACGATCTGGTCGCGCGCCTCCTTCAGCGTCGAGGCCAGACGCTCGTTCTGGCCGTTGACCGCCGCGAGGTTGGACTGCGCCTCGCGAAGGCGCTCTTCCAGCAAGCGCACATGGCGGGGGGAATCGGCGAGCTTGCGCCGGACTACGCTGAGCTCCTTTTCCAAATAGGAGACCTGAGCGGTGAGCTCTTCGACTTCTCGGTCGCGCTCCGACCGGCGCTCGTCGTCGCGTTCGGCCACGTCCGCCACCTCCTATAAGAGGACGACTACTCGGGAGCCTACCTACCCATGGACTATTCCTAACCTCTACACGGCCGCCAGTGTCGGGGGACTCACTTTTCGATCTTGTAAAACCCCTGTTCAACCTAGACAATGACGACACTGCGTAATGAGAACGTAACGTTACCGGGCGGCCAGGTCCGGCCGCGCGCCGAGAACCGGCCCCGCTGCGGCGATGCAGCGCCGCCGGGGCCGGCCGTCCGGTCCGTCCGGGAGCCGGGAATCGGCACCGCTGAAACACCGGCCGGAAAGCAGAAAGCGAGGCCGGTGCAGAGATCGGCTCCGCACCGGCCCCGCCGCGCCGTTCGGGGCCCCTTCAGATGGCGCCGTTCAGCAGGCGGCTCAGCCCTGGCCGCCCTCCGCGGGGGCAGCCTCCTCGGCGGCGCCGCTGCCGGCCGGGGCGCCGCCCGCAGCGGCGCTGTCCGCCGTGCCGCCCTGCGCGCTCTGCCACTCGGCCCCGTAGGCGCCCTTGGCCGGGCGGCGGCGGCGCTCCGGGACCCGCGCGTCGTCGGCGAGCCGGCGCGCCGTCACCAGGAAGCCGGTGTGGCCGATCATCCGGTGGTCCGGGCGCACCGCCAGGCCCTCCACGTGCCAGTTGCGCACCATGGTCTCCCAGGCGTGCGGCTCGTAGAAGGAGCCGTGCCCGCGCAGCTCCTCCACCACCCGGGACAGCTGGGTGGTGGTGGCGACGTAGGCGCAGATCAGACCGCCGGGGATGAGAGCGCTGGCCGCGGCCGGGATGCACTCCCAGGGGGCGAGCATGTCGAGGACGATCCGGTCCACCTCGGTCGGCGCACCGGGTTCGGCCAGCTTCTCGTTGAGGTCGCCGACCGCCAGCTCCCAGGTGTCGGGCACCGCCCCGAAGTAGCGCTCGACGTTCTTGCGGGCGATCTCGGCGAAGTCGTCGCGCCGCTCGAAGGAGTAGAGGCGGCCGTGCTCGCCGAGGGCGCGCAGCATCCAGGAGGACAGCGAGCCCGAGCCGGCGCCCGCCTCGATCACCCGCGCGCCGGGGAAGATGTCGGCCTGGGCGAGGATCTGCGCCGCGTCCTTGGGGTAGACGATGGTGGCGCCGCGCTTCATCGACAGCGTGAAGTCCAGCAGGAGCGGGCGCAGCGCGACGTAGGCGGTACCGGAGGTCGCCTGCACGACACTGCCCTCGGGGCGGCCGATGAGGTCGTCGTGGTCGAGGCGCCCGCGGTGGGTGTGGAACGACGACCCGGACTTCAGGGTGATGGTGTGCATCCGGCCCTTGGGGTCGGTGAGCTGCACGGTGTCGCCGTCGTCGAAGGGTCCTCGGCGGCCATGGATGCCGGTCACTGGCGCTCGTCTCTCCGGGTCGTGGTCACAGTGCCGGCGCGCAGCCGGCGGATCGGTTGCGCGCACCGCACGGGCGGATCCCGGCAGGGCGCCGCAGCGCCGCGGAGTCCAGGGGAGGGGGTGCGCGACCGCCCAGCGTATCCGTCCAGGACAGCCCGGGCGTAATCGGCGCCGGGCGGGGCATCTGGACTGTGCAGCGGCGGCTGCAGCGGCAGTGGCGTCGGCAGCGGCGCGTCCGGGAGCGGGCGCGCCGGCATGAGGAGGATCCGGATGGCGAACAGCAGCCCCCAGGCGGCAGCGACCGGAGCGGCGCCGCCGCCGGCCCGGCGGGCAGAGCCCGCGCACGGCGCGGGCCTGGGCGTCGACATCGGCGGCAGCGGCATCAAGGGCGCCCCGGTGGATCTCGCAACCGGCGCGTTCTGCACTGACCGCACCAAGATCGCGACGCCGCAGCCGTCGACCCCCGACGCCGTCGCGGACGTGGTGGCGCGGATCGTGGCCGAGGCAGCACCGCACGCCTCGCCGGGTGCTCCGATCGGCGTGACCTTCCCCGGGGTGCTGCACGGCGGGGCGGTGGGCACGGCGGCCAACGTCGACGCGTCCTGGGTCAGCGTCGACATCGAGCAGCTGCTGGGCGCGGCGACCGGACGGCAGGTGGCGGTGGTCAACGACGCCGATGCTGCGGCGGTGGCCGAGCACGCCTACGGTGCGGCGCGCGGCGTGCCCGGCGTCGTGCTGCTGACGACGCTGGGCACGGGCATCGGTACGGCGCTGATCGCCGACGGCACGCTGGTCCCCAACACGGAGTTCGGCCACCTGGAGATCGACGGGCACGACGCGGAGTCGCGGGCGTCATCGGCGGCACGGGAGCGCGACGGCCTCTCCTTCAAGCACTGGGCCCGCCACCGCCTGCAGCGCTACTACGACGAGGTGGAGAAGCTCCTCTCCCCCGACCTGATCGTCGTCGGCGGCGGCGTCAGCCGCAAGGCCGACCGCTTCCTCCCCCACCTCACCACGCGCGCCCCCATCGTCCCCGCCGCTCTGCGCAACTCCGCCGGAATCGCGGGCGCCGCGCTCCTTGCTGCCCGCCACCGCTCCACCATCGGCGCCTAGCCGCTCGGAGTAGCGGCCTCTGGTCCTTCGTTCGTTTCCGCGCACGCGCGCGCCGCGCGCGCGTGCGCGGAAGGCGGTGGTGCGCCCCGGCCCGCGGCGGGCGGGGGCCGAGTGTCCGCCCGGCCGGGGCCGGCAAGGGGCAGCGCCCGGGCAGCAGCGGGACGCGTGTGCGCAGCGCGGATCCTCCGCGTCTGCAGCTGAAGCGGGGACGCGGGGCAGGCCCGCGCCCTCCACACACCGGGGAGGCGCGGAGGGCGCGGGCCCGTGGCGGCGCGCGGGCGGCATGAAGCGCACCGCGGGCGCTCGCCGGGAGGCGTCCGCCGGCCAGGACCGCGGACGCGCAGGTTCTCGGGACGGAGGGCGGGCCTCTGCCGACTCAGCCGATCCGGTCGGCGGCGCACTGGCGCTGCTCGGGCACCATGACTCCGGCGATGCGACGGGCGGCCGCGCCGACGTCGGCGGCCGGGGTGAGCGGCGTGTGCTGCAGCGCGCACCGCCGGGCGTTCGGGGCCTGCTCGTCCTCCCAGCGCAGCCACCAGTAGAGCCGGCCGCGGTGGGGGCGCAGTACTGCGCGCTGCGCCCGCAGCGCCCCCGCGGCCGCGGGCCGCAGCGGCCGCCGCGCCTCGACGACTCCGGTGCGGCCGTCGATGCGCGCCTCGAGGCCGTGCGAGCGGAGCTCCGCCGTCAGGCCGCTCAGCGCGCGGGCCCACACCGCGTCCGCGCCAGCCCGCGCGCGGCCGTCAAGCCGCTGACCGCTTCCGGTCATGCCTGATGCCCGGAATTCGGGCCCCTCCGCACTCATCCATCCTCCCGGCACCGTCGGAATCCCTGGCTGGCAGGGACTTCAGTCCCTTGACTGTGCCCGATCCGGGAGCGGAGCGATAGCGATATGCGTGCTACGCATAGCACCATTTCTCTCACACATAGCCACCAAGCCCAGGTGGTGACTCTAACCTAGGCTCATGCCCCAGCGAGACGGCGCACTGCCGCCGGAGTTCTGGACCCGCCCCGCCCTGGCGTCGGCCCTCGCGACCTGCGACATCCCCGCGATCGTCAACGAGGTCCGCAGCGCCCGGGGCTGGTCCCAGGGAGAGCTGGCCCGCGCGGTCGGCTATTCCCAGAGCTGGGTGTCGCGCGTGGTCAACGGCCAGCAGGCACTCACCATCGACCAGGTCCGCGACCTGGCCGGGCGTCTGGGCGTCCCGATCCACCTCCTCCGGTTCGGCGTCGCCGAACAGGACAAGGGGGTTGATCCCACGCGACGCAGGGAATTCGGGAAGGCCGTAACGGTCTCCGCGCTCACACTGCCGTTCACCTCCAGCGCCCCGCCCGCCCACTCCGGAATCCATGAGCAGACCGCTGCGACTCTGCGTGCGATCACCGGCGGCCAGCGGCGGCTGGACTCGTCCTCGCCGGCGCGCGACCTGGCCCGCGGCGCAATCGCGCACGTCGAGCTGTCCGGCCGCACACTCGCCCGCGCGCAGGAGACCCCGTTCGCGGCCGACGTGGCGGCGGCCGCCAGCGAGGCGGCCGGCTTCGCGGCCTGGCTGCACGCCGACATGGGCGACGCCGGCACCGCCCGCGCCTACTACCGCACGTCGGTTGAGCGGGCCCGGCACGCTGGCAGCCGCCTGCTCGACGTGTACATGCTGGGCAGCCTGGCCGCCTTCGAGATCGAAGCCGACGACCCCGCACTCGGCCTCTCCCTGGCCGGCGAGGCGGGGCGGCGCCTCGGCCCGGGGGCCCACCCCACCGCGATCGCCTGGCTGGCGTGTGTCCGGGCACTTGGCCACGCCGGGCTGAGCGCCGCCGCTGAGGCCGACCGCGAGATCGCGCTGGCGGAGCGCTCAGTGGAGCGCTCCGACAACGCCGAACCGCCGTGGCCGTGGGTGTTCGCCTTCGACCACGCCAAGGTCGCGGGCTACCGCGCGCTGGCGTCGGTGCGCCTGGCCCGCCCGCAGGACGCGCGCTCCGCCTTCGCCGAGGCGTTCTCCGGCACCCGCCCCGGCCCGAAGCAGGGCGCCATCCTCCAGGTGGAACTGGCCCGGGCGCACGCCGATGCCGGCGACGCCGACGAGGCCGTCCGCCTCGCCACCGACGCCCTCGACATCGGTGCGCGACTCAAGTCCGAGCGCGTCGTCGACCGGGTCCGCCGCTTCCGCCGCTCCGTACCGGCCCGCGGCGCGGGCTCCGAGGGCCTCGACCGGCGCCTCGCGGCCGTCCTCACCGGCGGCCTTCCGACCGAACTCTGATCCGACCGGGCCCGCCGCTCCCACCCTGCCCCGTCCTGGCACAGCCAGCCAGCGGAACGGCCGGCCTCCGCGCTGCAGCGCCCCGCCGCGGCGCGTATGGCCCCACCCACCTCGGGTATTTCCACGGCACCCCCGCCGCGGGGAGCCGTAGCACGAGCCGGACCTCCGGTCCGGAAGGGAGTACGACCGTGCCGCGCATCGCCGTCACCGGCCACCGTGGACTACCGGACGCCGCCCGCGGGCAGATCGATGCCGAACTCCGCACCCGGCTGGCGTCGGCCGCCGATCCGGTGGGGCTGTCCTGCCTCGCGGACGGCGCGGACGCCCTCTTCGCCCGCGCGCTGCTCGACGCGGGTGGCACGCTGGAGGCCGTCGTCCCAGCCGCGGAGTACCGCGACGGCCTGCCGGACGAGCACCTGCGCACCTACGACGAGCTCCTGCGCTCCGCCGCCGCCGTGCACCGGCTGCCGCAGGTGCGCTCAACGGCCCACGCCCATCTGGAGGCGGGCCGGTTCATGGTGGACCGCTGCGACGAAGTGGTGGCGGTGTGGGACGGCCGTCCCGCCCGCGGCCCCGGCGGCACGGCCGACATCGTCGCCTACGCCCGCTCCGCCGGCCGCCCGGTCACCGTCATCTGGCCCGAAGGGGCCCGGCGGCCCTGACGGAGTGCTCTGCCGCGCGCTCTGATTCCGGCAGCCACCCTAGTGCGCACCGCTGCCGGGCATCCACCCGCCAGGCTGGCGCTCCTGCGCGGGCGGCGGGCCTGGAGACAAGGCAGCGAACGCGCCCGCACCCGCGGCGGGGCAGCACCGCGGGAGACGCGGCGGGCGCCGAGCCGGTATCCCCGCGGCGGCGTCGGGCAGGCCGGGCGGCCCGCCTGCTGCCGACCGGGCGGCGTGCCGCAACTGCGCCGGAGCGGAGCGGACAGCCCGCGCCGGCCGCCCCGACTCCGCCCGGCACTCATTCCGCGGCCGCATGCGCTCAAGCGCGGGCGCAGGGGCGCCCGAGCCGCTGCATGCGGGCCGCGCATTCCCGGAGGGATCCGGCGGTGTGCGCGGCTCGCGCGGCTGCGGCCCGCACCGTCCGCGGCCCGGAGCACGGGCCGCTCAGGAGCGCGTGATGGCGTTGTTGACGTCGGACGTGCGGAGCACGCCGGCCAGCGAGCCGTCCGGGTCGACCAGGAGGTACTCGCCGGCGGGCGCGGCGCGCAGGGCCGCCAGCAGCTGCTCGCCCTGCAGATCGGCGCCGACGGCGGCGTCCGGGGCGAGGGAGCGCGCCACGTAGTCGACCGAGATCCAGGGCCGGCGCTCCTCCGGCACCGCGCGGGCAGCGTCGGCGTTGACGATGGACAGCGGCGTGCCGCCGGTGTCGGTCACCACGATCGCGCCCGCACCCACCGCATCCGCGCGCCGGTCGGCCTCGGCCAGCGGCGTTCCGGTGGGCACCTCGACCGCCGGGAGCGCCAGCGACCGGGCGCGGATCCGCGGGATGCGCTCACGGATCAGCGCGCTGCGCAGGGCGCTGCCGGCACCCACCCACATGAACCCGCCGAGCAGCAGCCCCAGCACGATCATGAACACGCCGGGCCGCTCGCCCACGGGCAGCGCGACCAGGAACGGCAGCGCGATCACACCGAGGGCGAGCAGCCGCCCGCCCCACGCGGCGACGACGGTTCCGGCGGTCGGGCGGCGGGTCAGCGCCCACACCGCCGCGCGCACCAGCTTGCCGCCGTCCAGCGGCAGGCCGGGCAGCAGGTTGAACACTCCGACCAGCAGGTTGGCGACGAACAGCTGCCAGATCAGCACACCGACGACGGTTGCCGGGTTCACCAGCAGGTAGGCCGCGCCGCCCACGGCGGCGAGCACGAGGGAGAGCAGCGGACCGGCGAAGGCGACGAGGAACTCGCGGCCCGGGGTGCGCGCCTCACCGCGCATCTCGGTCACCCCGCCGAGCATGAACAGGGTGATGCGCTCCACCGGGATGTCGAACCGGCGGGCGACGACGGCGTGCGCGAGTTCGTGCACGAGCACCGAGGCGTAGAGGAGGACGGCGAACACGAACGCGACCGCGTAGGAGGCCGGCCCCAGGTGGAGCACCGCCTCCACCATCGGCTCGTAGAGCAGCGTGATCACCGCGGCGATGACCAGCCACGACGGAGCCACGTAGACGGGGATGCCGAACGGGCGCCCCATGACCCAGCCGCGGCCGCCGCGGCCCCGGGCCGGCGCCGCCCCTCCGCCCTGGCCGCCGGACGCGGCAGAACCGCCCTCGCCTGTTTCGCGCTCATCCCTCACAAGCCCAGGCTATGCGGTGCCGGACGGAGCCCGGCGCGCCTATCGTGGGGGGATGCCTTCCGCCCACTCGGCGTCCCTCCCCGCCCTGTCGCCGTCCCGCGCCCAGGACTTCCTCCAGTGCCCGCTGCTCTACCGGTTCCGGGTGATCGACCGCCTGCCGGAGAAGCCCAGCAGCGCCGCGCTGCGCGGCACGCTGGTGCACGCGGTGCTGGAGCGGCTGTTCGAACTGCCTGCGGAGACCCGTACCCCGCGCACGGCGCACGCGCTGATCGCGCCGCAGTGGGAGAAGCTGCGCACCTCCCGGCCCGAGGTCGAGGAGCTGTTCGGCGAAGGCGGCGCGGAGGACCTCGACGCCTGGCTCACCAGCGCCCGCGGGCTGCTCGACACCTACTTCGAGCTGGAGCACCCGCACCGGCTGGAGCCGCGCGACCGCGAGCTGCGGATGGACGTCACGCTGCAGTCGGGGCTGCGGCTGCGCGGCTACGTGGACCGGATCGACGTGGCCCCCGGCGGGCAGATCCGGGTGGTCGACTACAAGACGGGGAAGTCGCCGCGCCCGCGGTTCGAGGACAAGGCCAAGTTCCAGATCTTCTTCTACGGCGTGATGCTCTGGCGCGAGCTGGGCGAGATCCCGGCCCGGCTTCAGCTCCTCTACCTGGGCGACGGCAGCGCCCGCTGGTACGACCCCACAGAGGAGGAGCTGCGCTCCGCCGAGGCGGAGATCCTCGGGATCGCCGAAGACATCGCCGCCACCGAGCGCTCCGGCGACTGGCGGCCGCGGCGCACCCCCCTCTGCGGCTGGTGCGACCACCAGGCCCACTGCCCCGAATTCGGCGGCACTCCGCCGCCCCTCCCCGCCGTTCCCGTCCGCGCCCAGCGCTGACTGCCGGCCCGCCACGCTCGGCTGCGGCGCTTCCGGCCCACAGCGCCAGCACCGCCGGCTCCCGGGCCGGCCCGGTCCGGGCGCCGCAGCGCCGCCGCGATCACCGCCTGCCGGTGCGCCTCCAACGCTCGGACCGGGACGGGCTCCCCGCCGCGGCGCCGGTCGGCGGCGCGGTGCGGCGGCGGGGCAGGCCGGTCCAGGTGCTTGGCCCTCGTTCCGCGGGATGAGGGCGGATCCGCCGGCGGGCGGTGCCGGCCTGCGCCGCGCGCGGCCTACCGTTGGCGTGTGAATGCGTCTGCACCCGCTGCCGCTGCACCACTGGGCGGCTCCGTGCCCGGCACGGACCGCCGGCGGGCACTACTCGGGGACGCTGCGCTGGCCGCCGGCCTCGCGGCCGTCAATTCGGCGAGCCTGCTCCAGCTCGCCCACCCGGACTCGCCGCAGGACCTCTGGGGCTGGGAGCTCGGCGGCCATCTCACCGGTGCGGGGCTGGCGCTGCTGCTGCTCCTGCGCCGCACCTGTCCGGTGCCGGTCGCCCTCGCCATGATGGCCGGCGGGCTCGCCGCGGAGTGGGCCGGCGCGTTCGCCTGGGCGGGCGCGTCGTTCGGCATCGTCGCGGCGGCGTACGCCGTGGGGCGCTGGATGCCATTGGCACGCAGCACCGCCGGCATCGCAGTCGTGCTGATCGCCGACACCGCCGCTCTTGCGGTCTCCGTCCAGCCCGCCGAAGGGCCGTGGTGGGGCCGCTACGCCTTCGCGCTGGGCACGCTGGCGGCGGCGTGGTGGCTGGGGCGGGTGGTGCGGAGCCGCGCATCGACGACGACCGAGCTGGCCGAGCGCGCGCAGCGGCTCGAACGCACCCGCGACGCGCAGATCCGGGCGGTGGTCGCCGAAGAGCGGTCCCGCATCGCCCGCGAGCTGCACGACGTGGTCGCCCACCACGTCAGCGTGATGACGGTGCAGGCGACCGCGGGCCGCAAGGTCATCGCCCGCCGCCCCGAGCGCGCCGAGCAGGCGCTCCAGGAGATCGAGCGCACCGGCCGGCAGACACTGGACGAGATGCGCCGCCTGGTGGGGGTGCTGCGCACCCCGGAAGACGGAATCGCCGGCCCGGATCGGGGACCGCAGCCCGGTGTCGACGACCTGGGCGCTCTGCTGGCGTCGGTGTGCGACGCAGGTGTCGCGGCGCGGCTACGGGTGACGGGGCCGGAGCGGCCGCTGCCGCCGCTGCAGGGTGTGACCGTGTACCGGCTGGTGCAGGAAGCGCTGACCAACGTGCTCAAGCACGGCGGCACGGGCACGGCGGCCGACGTGCACCTGTCCTATGAGCCCGACGCGCTCGTCGTGGAGGTCACCGACGACGGCGCCGGCACGGCCGCACCCGGCAGCGGAGGCGAAGGCCCCGGCCACGGCCTGCTCGGCATGCGCGAGCGGGCCGCGCTGTTCGGCGGCTCGCTCACCGCCGCTCCCGCACGCGGGGGCGGCTTCACGGTGCGGGCGCGGATCCCCTTCTGACGCATGCCCCCGGCCCCGCCGGCTGCGCTGCGCCGCGGGAGCGGCGGCAGCAGGGCCTCGCGAACGGCGGCCCGCGCACGGCGCGCCGCCGGCGGCCACCGCAGGTGAGGGCGGAGCACGCCGCGTTCGAACCAACCCGGCATGGGCCGGGACTCCCGTCCGGGCCCGGCCCTCCCCCGCCGCGGCGGCGGCCGCATCCGGCCGACCGGAGACTCCGCACAGCGCGGACCGGGGCGTTCAGCGGGCTCCGCGGGGCAGCGGGGACCGGTCCGGCGCCGCGCACGGCGTCCCGCTGCACGGCGCGGGACTGGAATCCGAAAGAATCGGGCTATGCCCATCCGCGTTCTGCTCGTCGACGACCAGCCCCTGCTCCGCACCGGATTCCGCCTCATCCTCGAGTCGGAGGACGACCTCGCCGTGGTCGGCGAAGCCTCCGACGGCCGCAGCGCAGCGGCGTCGGCGAAGCGGCTGCTCCCCGACGTGGTGCTGATGGACATCCGCATGCCCGGAGCCGACGGCATCGAGGCGACCCGGAGCATCCTCGACTGGGCCGGCACGTCCGGCCACCGCATGCGGGTGCTCGTCCTCACCACCTTCGACCTGGACGAGTACGTGGTCGAGGCTCTGCGCGCCGGCGCCAGCGGATTCCTGCTGAAAGACGTGCCGCCGGACGAACTGGCCAACGCGATCCGGGTCGTTGCCGACGGCGCCGCCATCGTCGCGCCCACCGTCACCCGCCGCCTGCTCGACCGGTTCGCCGCGCACCTGCCTTCGGCGCGGGAGACCGCCGACAGCGGGCTGGACCGGCTCACCGAGCGCGAGCAGGAAGTACTGCGCCACCTCGCCCGCGGCCGTTCCAACGCCGAGATCGCCGAGCGCCTGGTCGTCAGCGAGACGACGGTGAAGACGCACGTCGGCAACGTCCTCACCAAGCTGGGCCTGCGCGACCGCGTCCAGGCGGTCGTGTACGCCTACGAGACCGGTGTGGTCCGCCCGGGGCAGGACACCGACTGACGGCCGAGCCGGGCCGCGCGGACGCCGGCACTGCCGCGGCGCCCGTTCCGATCCGGCCGCACGGCGGGTCAGGAAAGGTTCAAGTCCCGCGCGTACCGGGGCCGCTCAGCCCGCTCCGGCGTCCAGGCTGGCACGATAGGCGCGGTGAGCGACCTCACCCGCTGTAACCGCGCGGGCAGGCCAACCCGCCCGCCCAGCACGGCGTCACATCCGTGACCGCCCGCGCCGCGCGGCCCGCCGGGCAACCCGCGCGGCCGCCCGGCGCCGCCGCGCAGAGCACGAGGGCCTTCCGGCGCGGCGCAGCGGCCACCCGCATCCACCAGACAGCGAGGCAGCGAGAAACGCCGATGGCCGACCACCCGCCGGAGGGTCCCGACCGCTCCGACCCCGACCGGGACGACTTCGAGGCCGACGACCCGATCCCGCTCACCCAGGACTTCGATGAGGAGAGCCTGCTCAGCAGGCTGCGCGACTGGAGTCCGGGCTCCGACGGCGCGGACGGCGACGACGACCCCGACGGACTGCCCGATCCGCGCGCCATCGACCTGGTGCTGCGCGTCGGCGAGCTCATGCTCGCCTCCGGCGAGAGCACGGAGGCCGTCAGCGAAGCGATGCTGAGCCTGTCGGTGGCTTTCGAGCTGCCGCGCACCGAGGTCTCGGTGACGTTCACGGTCATCTCGCTGTCCATCCACGCCGGCAGCGACACCCCGCCGATCACCGGCGAGCGCGTGGTGCGCCGCCGCAGCCTCGACTACTTCCGGGTGAACGAGCTGCACCGGCTGGTGCAGGACGCAGCGCTGGGCCTGACCGAGCTGGAGAGCTCCCTGGCCCGGCTGCAGCAGATCAAGCGCGCCCGGCCGCCCTACCCCAACTGGGGCGTCATCACCGGGTTCGGGCTCATCGCCTCCAGCGCGACGCTGATGATGGGCGGCGGGCCGATCGTGGGAACCGCGGCGTTCATCGCCACCGTGCTCGGCGACCGCGCCTCGGCGGCACTCGCCAACCGGGGCATCGCGGAGTTCTACCAGATGGCGGTGGCCTCGGCGCTCGCTTCGGCGATCGGCGTCGGGCTGCTGTTCGCCAGCTCCCAGCTCGACCTGGGGCTGCAGGCGGGCGCGATCATCACCGGCAACATCATGGCGCTGCTCCCGGGGCGGCCCCTGGTTTCCAGCCTGCAGGACGGCATCAGCGGCAGCTACGTGTCGGCGTCGGCGCGGCTGCTGGAGGTGTTCTTCACGCTGGGCGCGATCGTGTCCGGGGTCGGCGTGGTCGCCTACACGGCGGTCCGCCTGGGCATCGACATGGACATCGAGAACCTGCCCTCGGCCGGCACCGACATGGGACCGCTGGTGCTGATCGGCGCGGCCGGCATCGCGATGGCGTTCGCCGTTTCGCTGACGGTCCCGCCGCGCCTGCTGCCGGCGATCGGTGTGATGGGCGTCGTGATCTGGGTGATGTACGCGTCGGTGCGCGCGGTGTTCGACGCGCCGCCGGTGATCGGCGCCGCCACCGGCGCAGTGGTCATCGGCGTCATGGGCCACTGGTTCGCGCGGCGCACGCGCCGGCCGGTCCTGCCGTACGTGATCCCGGCGATCGCGCCGCTCCTGCCCGGCTCCATCCTCTACCGGGGCCTGCTGGAGATGACCATGGGCGAGGCGATGCAGGGCCTGCTGACGCTCACCGAGGCGGTCACCGTCGGCCTGGCCCTGGGTGCCGGCGTCAACCTCGGCGGCGAACTCGTCCGCGCCTTCCAGCGGGGCGGGCTCGCCGGCGCGGGCCGCCGCACCCGCCCCGCGGCGCGCCGTACCCGCGGCGGCATGTGACGGTCCGCTCCGTCCGGGTGCCGCTGCACGCCGGCGGCACCCGGTCAGGCCGCGGGCCGACCGGCGCGAAGGGCGGGCGCACGGCCCCTGCCCTCCACCGCCCGCCTCCACCGGCTGCACGGACCGGTGCGCCGGTGCGGGCGAGCAGGGCTTCCGCCGCCGGGCGCCCTCGGGAACCGCGCTCGGATACCGCCGTACCGGCCCCGCACACCGCTGCGCCGCTGCGCCGGCGCCCCGCGGCCGCAGGCAGAGGCGGACACGGCCGGTAGCGCACCGCGGGATACCGACGGTGCCCGGGCCGTCCGCGGCGGGCGGCGCCGTGCCGCGTCCCCGTCCGGCCCCGCCCGCGCGGCAGCGGCGCGGGCAGCACCCGCGACCGCCGCCGCCTCTGCTCCAGCGGGGCCGCCCTGCCCCGGCGGATGAGGCCGCAGGCGGCTCCCGCGCGGCGACCTCGCTCCGGCAGCACACGTCACTGCGCTGCCGGCCGTCCGCACCGCCTCGGTCTGCCCGAGCCGCCGAAGCGGCATGCCCGCCCTCCCGCCGGGACCGCCGCCCGCTCCCGGCGCCGCAGCGCGCTGCTCCCCCGCGTGTCCCGGCTCCCGCGGAGCCGCCTGCCCCGGTCGCCCATCCGTCCCGCGGCGCCGCGCGCCGGCCACCGGACCGCCGCACCGCTGGGACGCTGGCGGACCGCCGCCCTGCCGCGCCGCCAGGGCGACGCGCAGCCGGACGGCCGGCCGCCGAACACGCCCTAGTCGACCAGCACCACGTCGATGCGGCGGGGGCCGTGCACCGGGCCGGCCGGGACGCCGTCGACGGCGGTGGATTCGGTGGTGCCGGTGAGCCAGGTGGTGGGCCGCGCCGGGTCGAGGGCGGCGAGGGCCGCAGCCATGTCCGCCACGACCTGGCCGGACTCCACCACGCACACGTGGTAGGGCGGCAGGGCGGCCAGGCGCCGCGGCCCCTGGCCGACACCGCCGTCGAACACGAGGGTTCCGGTGTCGGCGACCGCAAGCGCGCAGCGGGTCACCGAGGCGCCCACCCCGTCGAGGGCGCGTACGGACAGCGGGGCGCGGGGCGGGTCGTCGCGCATCGCCCACACGCCGTCGAGGTCGGAGAGCCACCGGGCCGGCAGTCCGGCCGGCACCGCGACCCGGCGCACCCCGCGCGCCCACAGCGCCGACGCGATCACCCGGGGCAGGTCGTCGACGCCGCTGACGTGCTGCACCCCGACGCCGACCGCTGCCAGCCGCTCGCCGAACAGCTCCTCCAGCGGGCGGCCGCGCCCGCCCCCTTCTGCCGGCTCCGCGAAGCCGGCATCAGAGGGGCCGCCGCCCGCCTGGCTTCCGGCGGCGCCGGAGTCCGGCCCCGCATCCGCCGCTTCGCCCGCCACCACCGCGGCCTGGCGGACCCGCGCCAGGATCTCCTCGCGCGCCGCATCGCCGCTGCCCATCCGCGCCCCCTTCACGCGCCGCCGCCGGACCACCAGTCGCGGAACGACCGGCGCGGCGGTTCCGGCAGGTCGCGCGCATCGGTCCACCGGCCGAGCAGGCCCGGCAGGCGGCGGATCCGGCCGTCGCGCGCGCCGAGCACCGCCCACCGCCGGACCGTGCCCAGCGCCCTGCGGTAGCGGCGCGCGTCGGAGAGCACCCATTCGGCGCTCTGCGCGGCGACCCGCTCCGGCGGCGGCACCGGGTCGGCACGCCGCTCGTCGACCACCTGCGCCCGCAACTCCAGCAGCACCGACGGGATGTCCACGCCCACCGGGCAGACCTGCGTGCAGGCGCCGCACAGCGTCGATGCGAACGGCAGCGAGGCCTCACGGGCGGCGCGCGTGCCGCGCAGCTGCGGCACCAGTGCCGCGCCGATCGGACCGGAGTGCACCGATCCATAGGGCCCGTCGCCGACCTTCTCGTAGACCGGGCAGACGTCCTTGCACGCACTGCACTGGATGCACTGCAGCGCCTGGCGCCCGGTGCGGTCGGCCAGGGCGCGGGTGCGCCCCCCGTCGACGAGGACGACGTGCACGGCATCCGGCCCGTCGCCGGCCGCGACACCGGTCCAGGTAGACAGCGCGGGCGGCATCGGAGCTCCGGTCGCCGACCGCGCCCACGCCCGGGCCAGCACGGCCAAGTCGCTCCAGGACGCCACCACCTTGTCGATTCCGGCGACGGTGACCAGGGTGCGCGGCAGCGCGGCCCCCAGGCGCACGTTGCCTTCGCTCTCCAGGACAGCGACGCTGCCGGAATCGGCGACCAGCGCATTGGCCCCGGTGAGCGCCGCCTCGGCTTCCAGCAGGGCCTCGCGCAGGTAGTCGCGGGCCGCACCAACCAGCGCCGCCGGCTCGGCCGGCAGGCCTGCGGGCGCTCCGGGCAGCCGGGCCGCGAGTGCGGCGCGGGCGCGCGCCCGCCCGTGGCCGCGGGCGGTGCTTGCGGTGTCGGACGCCTCCGCGACAAGGTCGCCCACCGATGTCGGGCAGGTCGGCACCCCTGCGCCGTGCAGCGCGGCAGCGATACCGAGCTCGCCGAGAGTGGCGGAGGAGGCGCGCGCGACGGCCGCGGCGGGCGGCGCGCCGCGGCCGGTGCCGGTCGCGGCGAGGAGGCGGGCCACCGTGCGGCCCGCCTCATCGGCGTCCCGCGCCCAGTGCACGGTCGCTCCGGCCGCCGCGGCGTTCTTCTCGAAGGCGAGGAGGTGCCGCTCCAGGTCGGCCAGCGCGGCACGCCGCACGGCGGTGGCGCGGCGGCGCAGACCGTCCCAGTCGGGTTCGGCTGCGCGGCCGCGGGCGGCAGAGTCCCGCCGGCTCTGGGCCGCAGCAGAGCGGGACCGGCGGGCGTCGGTATCGGCCAGTGCGGACCGGGCGGTGTCGGCGAACCGCGGCGGTCCGTGCGGCGTCCGCCGGGCCCGCGCACCACCGAGGGCGCGCAGCACTCCGCTGAACGGGCGGTTCACCGCGGCGCCCCGGCGGGCGCCGGCGCCGTGGCGGCGAGGATCTCGGCGATGTGCACCGTGCGGGCACCACTGCGCAGCCGGGAGAGGGCCCCGCCGATCTGCATGCGGCAGGCGTCATCGTCGGAGCAGACGACATCGGCGCCGCTCTCCCCGATGCGGCGCACCGCGTCGGAGGCGAGGGCAACCGAGGTGTCGGCGTTCTTCCAGGCGAAGGTGCCGCCGAAGCCGCAGCACTGCGGTCCGGGCAGTTCCACCAGGTCGATGCCGCGCACGGCGCGCAGCAGCCGCAGCGGCCGGTCACCGCCGCCGGCCGCCTGGCAGGTCGGGTGGTAGGCGACGCGGTGCGGGAAGGCGGCGCCGACGTCGGTCACACCCAGCACGTCGGTGAGGAACTCGGTGAGCTCGGCGACCCGCGGCACGTCCCCGATACGCGGATCGCGCCGGGCCAGTTCGGGGTAGCGGGTGCCGACCATCGCAGCGCAGGAGGCTGACGGCGTGACCACGGTGTCGCAGTCGGCGAAGACCCCGGTGAACCGGGCGGCCAGCGCAGCGGCCTCGCGCCGATAGCCGGAGGCGTGGTGGGCCTGGCCGCAGCAGGTCTGGCCGGGCGGGTAGACGACGGTGCAGCCGAGCCGCCGCAGCAGGCGCACGGCGGCACGCCCGGTGTCCGGGTAGAGGGCGTCCGTGACGCACGCGATGAACAGTCCGACCCGCAATCGCCCTCCCGACAGCGCCCGCGCGCCCCCGCGGCCGCTCCAGCCGCCCCCGGCCCGCAGCGACATCCGACACACGACGATCGACATACTAAACACGGCGATTCCCGCGCCGCAGGGGTTCCAGCCGGAATCCGCCCCGATCCGGACGGGCCTTCCGCGGCTGCTGGTGGAGCGGCAAGGTCCACGGCGGGAGGACAAGGCCGGCTTCGCCGACAGATTCTCCCCCTGTCCCGCCACTTCGAAGTCGGCGCATGACCAGGGGCGCTGATGCTCGCCGGGCTCGGACGGCTGAGACCGCAGGCTCCCGCTTCTCGGCAGCCGGCCAACCGATGGCCATTGCGTCGGGCAAGCGCAATAGCGGCAGCAACGGCGAGCCTGGACAGAGGGCTCGGGCTGGTCGGCCGGGTGGCGGGCTGGTCGCGGAGCGCGGGTGGGGGGCAAATTCCATTAAACGGACGCCGCAATGGGGGCCCTGCAAACCCGGACCGAGCAGGAGACACCCTCCCCCCTATGGACCCTGTACGCAGAACCCAATTCCGCGCCACGCTGAACTTCACAAACTCGGGGTCACACAGTGTGGCGATGTCCGATTTCCGCACACCCACCTTTTCCGCGGCCAGGCCGGCGAAAAGGCGCGAGTCGTGACGCCGAATTGGGCACTTTGGGTGATGTGAGGCAGCAGTGATCTGGCCATCCCCCGAAAACGAACGCGCCGCGCTCCTGCGCGTGGGCCCCAAACCGGACACCCGCGCCCCGCCGGTGACTGACGCCCGGTTTCGACCCGCATGTCGCCACGCAGAGTGAAAATAGCCCGGTGAAGTGAGCCGCGGAAGGATCACGCCTCTCGATTCCGCGGGGATTTGCCGCTGGAAAGGTGGCAGTTGCGGCGCCGATTGGGTGTTACCAAGGGTTCGCGAGCCGCCCGCCCGCGCCCGGCCGCCGCCCGAGGGCCCGGACACCGCTGCCGTCGCTGCCGTCTTCGGCTTGTCCGACGCACTGAACGCCGGGAAGCGGGCTGCAGAGGTGCGGGAGCCTTCGGTCTGGTCCACCCCGCTCCGCGAACAGCAGAATCACTGGTCGCACCGCGATCCCGAAGCGGCGGGGCAGAGCAGGAGAAGCTCCCGGCGAAGCCGCCCTTCCCTTGGCGCGTTACGTCCCACCCGCGACTAGCTCGCCGCCCGGCCGGCCGCCCCGAGGCACCTCAGCGCCCGGAGGCGTCCTTGCCTTGGCGCGTATAGTCTCCCGCCATGCTCTTCTACGTCCGCGCCGTCGACCGTCCAGGAACCGGGGATGCTTTGGAGGCGCTCTCAGAAGAGCACCAGGTTTTCATGGACAGCTACGCCGACCGGCTGGTGTTGCGCGGACCGACGGAGTCGGCGGACGGCGCTGAGCACACTGGGAGTGTGCACGTTGTCGACGTCGACGGCCGTGCCGATGCGGAGCGCTTCGCCACCGAGGAGCCGTTCTGGCAAGCGGGCCTCTACCGGGACCTCGCTATCCGCAGGACCGACGTGCTGCTCGACCGCGGGCGCGAAGATCCGGCGTCCCTTCTCGCCCTGGCATCCGCGACGTGGCCGCACGGTCATCGCACTGCTGCGGCGGTCGGAGAGGTTCTCGGGGAAGCCCCCGACCACCGGATACGGTTCGCTGCCGCCCTCCTCGATGACGCTGGAACCGAGGCGGACGGAGTCGTCTTTGTCGTCTCCGCGCCGACAGACGAGGCTCGAGCCCTCATCGCGTCCCTCGCCGACGGTGCCGACGTCACTGCCGACCGGTGGCGGCGCGGCGGCAGGGACGCCTAGTGAAGTCCTCTGGATGGATCAGCAGCGCACCCATGCGAGGATCGCCCGTGTGAACGAGCCTTCCGCACCCGATGCCCTCGACCCCGGGGACCCCGCGCTGTGGCCGGAGGAGCCGGCAGCAGCCGAGGAGCTGCAGGTGAGGCTTGCGGCGCGGGTGGCCGAGGAGGAGCTCGATGCCGGCGCCGTGCGGACGGCCGCCGGGCTCGATGTCACCTACGACGACGCGGCCGGGCGCCTGGTGGCGGCCGCCGTCGTCCTCGCGCTGCCCGGCTTGGAGGTCGTCGACTCGGCCACGGCCGCCGCGGAGCCCGGGTTCGCCTATGTGCCCGGCCTGTTCGCGTTCCGGGAGCTGCCGCCGCTGCTCACCGCGGTTGAGCGGCTCACGGTCACACCCGACGTCTTCGTCTGCGACGGGTTCGGCATCGCCCATCCGCGCCGGTTCGGGCTGGCCAGCCATCTCGGCGTGCTGCTGGACCGGCCCGCGATCGGTGTCGCGAAGTCGCGGTTCACCGGCAGCGCGGACGAACCGGGCGCCGAGCGCGGCGCGTGGACACCCCTCGTCGACTCCGGCGCCACCGTCGGCCGGGCCGTGCGGACCCGGGCCGGCGTCAAGCCCGTCTACGTCTCGGTCGGCCACCGCGCGGACCTCGCCGGCGCCACCGCGCTCACGCTGCGCCTCACTCCGCGCTACCGGCTCCCGGAGACGGTGCGCCGCGCCGACCGGCTCTCCCGCGACGCGCTCGCCGGCAGCCGCTGACGCGCGGCCCCCGCCCCGGCCGGCTCCCGGTTCCGGGGCCGCGGGACCGCGAAGAACCGGCCGTCCGGATGCGGCCATCCGGGTGGCCGGGTCGATCCATACGCTCGCACTCCGCGTCGGATTATGCGAGAACGCACACAAGGGTGTGGTCCAGCCCACTATGGTTCCCTCGGGGCCGCGGTTCGGCCCCGCACGCACACCAGACCGGAGGCGCGCCATGTGCCGACACGAGAACCAGTGCCCGACCTACGACGCCATGGACCGCGAAGCGGCCCGCGTTGTCGCCGAGCACCCCGAGCAGGGCTGGAGCCTGCTCTGCAACGGGGTCGTCCTGTTCGAGGACACCGGTGAGCTCCTTCCCGACGGCCGTACCGTCGCTCCCCATCGCCCGTCGGTGGCCTCGGCGGCCTGAGACCGCAGTCGACGAGGGCCACAGCCTCGCCAGCTGGAGCGGCCCGTGCCCGCGGGGCATCCCCGGCGGGCACACCCATCCCCGGAGCGGCCGATTCTTCCGGGGGGCGGCGCCCGCCGCCACCGTCAGCGCGGCGGGAACCGTTCGGCGAGCCATCCGGCCACGGCCGAAGCGACCGCCGCCGGATCGCGGGCCAGATCGTGCCGCTCCCCCGGCAGCACCACGACCGTCTCGGCGTCGCCCGCATCGGGCACCCCGAACGGGTCGCGGTCGCCGTTGACCACCAGTACCGGTACGCCCGCGCCGCGCAGCTCCGCGGCGCGCGACCGCTCCGGCTTCTTCGGCGGATGCTCGGGGAACGCGAGGCAGACCACCGCGGCCGCACCCAGCCCCCGCGCCGTCCGGCAGGCCACCCGGGCCCCGTTGGAGCGCCCGGCCAGCACCAGCGGCGGGCCGCTCCCGGTCCCGGCACCGGTCTCCGCGCACAGCTCACGGATCAGCACCGACCATGCCTCGTCCTGCGGCCCGGTCGCGGCGCCCGGCATCGCCCGGCCCGCGACCCGGTAGGGCTGCGTCACCAGTGCGACGGCCCCACCGCCGGCCAGGACAGCGGCCCGCACCGCGTCGATGTCGGCCGCATCCACGCCGCCTCCCGCTCCGTGTGTGACGGCCAGCAGCAGCCGCGGCTCGCCCTCCGGCTGCTCCACCGTGACGCGGCCCGGCCCCTTGGCGGTCTCGATCTCCAGGTCCATGCCCCCAACCTAGGGCGTCGGCCCCGGCCCGCCGCACCTGCGGCACGGCGGCGCCGCACCGCGCTCGGAGCGCCGGCGGAGGCGGGGCTAGCCGCCGTCCGGCGCCGCTTCTGCGCCGGCCCTGCGCCCAGCCCGGACAGCGCCGATACCGCCCAATGCCGCCGCCGCGGCAACCGCACCCGCCAGGATCGCCGCCTGCACATCGGCCCTGCCGCCGAGAAGGACGGCCGGGATGCCGAGGAACGCTGCGGCGGCCCCGGCGATCATCCACCCGGCAGCGGCCCGGTGCACCGCGTACCACGCGCGGTCGCTGCTCTGCGCGGCCTTGGTGCGGATCCCGACGAGTTCGTTGGGCGCCAGCCGGCCCGAGCGTCCGAGCAGCCCGACCGCCAGCATCGTCCCACCGACCGCGAGCAGCGCTCCGACCGCTCCGATCAGCCCGCCCGCGTCCATGGCGGGAACCGCGCTTCCCACTGCCTCTCCCCCATCAGCCGCCTCGGCGCCACTGCGCCCGCCGCGGCGTTCCCCGCGCCGCCCAGCGGGCAGGAGGAGGCTACCCAAGCGGCGCGGCGGACGGCTACCGCAGCCCCCGCCCCCGGCTCACTCCGGCTGGTCGGGCCAGCCGTCGGGGAGCACGGGGCCATCGGAGCCGGACGCCTGCCGGAGGCGTTCGCGGAAATCGTCGTACAGGGCGCGGCCCCACACGTAGGAGCCGGGCATGCGGACCGCTCCTTCCAGGGCCCGGCGCAGTTCGGCCACGCGCACCTCGCCCTCGACGACGGGCAGGGCCGCCCGGGCGTGCAGGTCGCCGAGTGCGGCGAACAGCTCGCCGGCCAGCATCGGCGTCGTCCCCTCGGCCTCCGCAGCCTCCAGGAAGGGGTCCCACCAGGCGGCTGCCTCGTCGCCCTCACCGTCGCCCGGGAGGAAGCCGCGCCGCAGCCGGGCCCGCACGTCCTCGGCGACGTCGGCGTCTGCGTGGCCGGCGCCCTCCTCCCAGACCTGGGCCGCCGCATCGGCGTCGCCGCGCACCGCCAGCAGGCGGGCCAGCAGCTCCGTGGCTGCCGCGGCCGTTCCCGGCCCGACGCCGGCCTCTCCGCGGTCTTCGGCGCGCCGCTCCCCCGCTGCCTGCGGGCCGCCCCCCTGCGCCGCGGAGCGGCGCGCGGGACGCTGCGGCGCGGCCGCGTCGACCACGGCCCCGAACTCGGCGATGGCGCGCTCGACATGGACCGCGCCGAGAAGCAGCCGCAGCCCCGGCTGCTCGTCCTTCTCCAGGCCGCGGTGCACGGCCTCCTCTGCTTCGGCCGGCAGGCCGCGGGCCAGCAGGCGCTCGGCGTAGTCCTGCGCGGCCGCGGGAGCGGTCGCCGGTCCGCCGTCCAGGGCGCCCTGCCAGTGCGGCTGGGCGGCCTCGGTCTCGCCGCGGTCCTCCAGGATCCGCGCCAGTCCGTGGTGGGCGGCAGCGGTGTAGCGGTCGTTGCCGCAGTCGAGCGCGTGCCGCCACGCCTGCTCGGCGCCGTCGTCGCGCCCTTCCTCCTCGAAGGTGAGCGCCAGGTGGCAGGCGGCCCGCGGCCCGTACTCCGGGTCGTTCGTCGCCATGGCGGCCCGCGCGGCGGCGCGCGCCTCAGCCACCTTGCCGGCGCCGTGGCGGGCGACGGCCAGTCCCATGGCGGCCTGGGCGCGGTACTCCTCGGACCCGCCGTCCAGCACCCGCTCATAGACCTGGGCGGCCCGGGCGTAGTGCCCGCTCGCCGCCAGGTCGCGCCCCTGCTCGCAGAGGTCCGCGGGATCGCCGTCGGGGGTGCCGGTGGCCGAGGCTCCGGTCGTCGCTGTCATCGCTGCAGTCTCCGGGGGCGCGGGGGCGGGCGCCCTCCGCCGGGGCGGCCGAAGGCGCGGTCCGAAAGGAGACTAGCGGTTCCTGCACCGGCCTCGGCCGCCTTCGTTCCGGGTGTTGCGGTGCGACCGGCGTCCGCCGGGGCGGTGCGGCACACATCCCGCCGCCTTTACGGCGTAGATTTCCGCGGCGGCAAAGCGCTCCCCCGGCACCCCAGGCCTCCCCTGCGGCCGCCCCGGAGCGGACCCGTCATCGGTCCACTCCGGGGCGTCAGCGGCGGCAGCAGGGCCGAAGTGCGCGCCGCCGGCCCGGCGGAGGACTGCGCGTCAGCTGTCGTACAGGCGGACGTAGTCGACCTTCATCTCCTGGGGGAACTCGGTGGTCTCGTCGGGATAGCCGGGCCACTCTCCCCCGACCGCGACATTGAGGATCAGGAAGAACTCCTGGTCGAAGACCCACTCGTTGCCGCCGGTGTCGGCGGGGGTGACGGTGTGGAACGGCTCGCCGTCCACCGACCAGGTGATGGAGCCCGGCTCCCAGTCGATCGCGTAGACGTGGAAGCCGTCGGCGAAGTCGCCGCCCTGCGGGTGGTCGTAGCCGCCGGTGATGCCCTCGCCGCCGGAGTAGCCGGGCCCGTGCACGCTGCCGTGCACCGTGGAGGGCTCGAAGCCGACGTTCTCCATGATGTCGATCTCGCCGGAGTTGGGCCACTCGGTCTCGGGGAAGTCGGCGCCCAGCATCCAGAAGGCCGGCCAGATGCCCTGGCCGCGGGGGATCTGGATACGGGCCTCGACCCGGCCGTAGGAGTGCTCGACCTTGTCCTTGGTCACCATCCGGGCCGAGGTGTAGCCCTCGCCCTCCTGGCGGGCGGTGATGACGAGGTTGCCGTCGCCGTCGAGGGCGGAGTTCTCCCGGCTGGTGGTGTAGTTCTGCAGCTCGCCGTTGCCCCAGCCGTGGTCGCCGGTCTCGTGGGTCCAGTTCGCGGCGTCCGGGGCGCCGCCCGCCTCGCCGTCGAACTCGTCGCTCCAGACGAGGTCGGCCGCGCCCGCGGCCGGCTCGGCCGCCGACGGGGGTGCAGCGGCGACGATCCCGAGGGCGGCGGCCGCGGCGAGGGAGGCCAGCGCGGCCGGGACGGCCGGGCGGATCCCGGCCGGGCGGCCGGCGGAGCGGCGGCGCCGCCCCGCGGAGGGGGACGAAGCAAAGGGGGACATGGGGGCTCCGATCTGCCCCGCCCGGGCGCGGGAGCGCCGCGGATCGGGACGCGGGTGCGGGATGACCGAGCGCGCCTGCCCGGTCACGGATCGAATCAGTGGCGACGCTACGGCGGCACCTGGGCGCCCGCAAGAGGGGCGCCACCAGAAAATGGGAACGCTCCCATTCGGCCGCTGCATGACGTGCGCGCTTACCGAAAACAATCTTTCCGATAATTCCGTCCGCACCGCCGCGCACCAACCGCCGAGCCCCCGCCCCACCGCCCCTCCAGCGCCGGGGTACCGACAGCACTGCCCCCGCCCGGGCTCCGGGCGGGGGCAGTACAGGTCCCGCCGGCCGCTGCAGCGGCCGGCGGAGCGCGGTCCGGACCCGCGGGCCGGACCGGTCGGTCACATGCCCTCGAACGCCTCCGGCGGCGGGCAGGAGCAGACGAGGTTGCGGTCGCCGTAGGCCTGGTCGATGCGGGCCACCGGCGCCCAGTACTTCTCCCGGCGCAGCCGCGCGACCGGGTAGGCGCCGCGGCTGCGCGGGTAGGCGTGGTCCCACTCGTCGGCAGTGAGGGCCTCCGCGGTGTGCGGCGCGTTCTTCAGCGGGTTGTCGTCGGCGTCATCGGTGCCGTCGGCGACCCGGTCGATCTCGTGCCGGATGGCGATCATGGCGTCGATGAACCGGTCGAGCTCGGCCAGGTCCTCGCTCTCCGTCGGCTCCACCATGAGGGTGCCGTTGACCGGGAACGACATCGTCGGCGCGTGGAAGCCGTAGTCGATCAGGCGCTTGGCGATGTCCTCGTTGCTGATCCCGGTCCTCTTCGCCAGGGCGCGGACATCGATGATGCACTCGTGGGCGACCAGGCCGCCCTCGCCGGTGTAGAGCACCGGGTAGTACGGCTCCAGGCGCTTGGCGACGTAGTTCGCGGTGAGCACCGCGGCCTCGGTGGCCGCGCGCAGGCCGTCGCCGCCCATCATGCGGATGTAGGCCCAGGAGATCTGCAGGATGCCCGCCGAACCGAACGGCGCCGCCGAGACCGGGCCCACACCGGTGTGCGGGCCGGCCTCCGGCTGTCCGGGGTGGTTGGGCAGGAACCCGGCGAGGTGGCTGCGGACCGCGACCGGGCCCACACCCGGACCGCCGCCGCCGTGCGGGATGCAGAAGGTCTTGTGCAGGTTGAGGTGGCTGACGTCGGCGCCGAACTTGCCGGGCTTGGCCCAGCCGAGCAGCGCGTTGAAGTTGGCGCCGTCGACGTAGACCTGGCCGCCGGCCTCGTGCACGAGGCGGCACACCTGGGTGATGGACTCCTCGTAGACGCCGTGCGTCGAGGGGTAGGTGACCATGATGGCCGACACCGCGCCGGCGTGCTTGTCGAGCTTGGCGCGCAGGTCGTCCAGGTCGACGTTGCCGGCGTCGTCGCAGGCGACCACGGCGACCCGCATCCCCGCCATGACGGCGCTGGCGGCGTTGGTGCCGTGCGCCGAGGACGGGATCAGGCAGACGTCGCGGCCGGTCTCGCCGCGGCTGCGGTGGTAGCCGCGGATGGCCAGCAGGCCGGCCAGCTCTCCCTGCGAGCCGGCGTTGGGCTGCAGCGAAACGGCGTCGTAGCCGGTGACCTCGGCCAGCCAGCGCTCCAGGTCGCGGATGAGCGCAACGGTGCCGGCCGCCCCGGACAGCGGCGCAAGCGGGTGCAGCTGCGCGAACTCCGGCCAGGTCACCGCCTCCATCTCGGCGGTGGCGTTGAGCTTCATCGTGCACGAGCCCAGCGGGATCATGCTGCGGTCCAGCGCTAGGTCCTTGTCGGCGAGGCCGCGCATGTAGCGCAGCAGCGACGTCTCGCTGCGGTGCGAGTGGAAGACCTCGTGGTCGAGGTAGTCGACCCCGCGCTGCAGGTCAGCGGGGAGCGCGCTGCGCGGTTCCGCGGCGGCGCTGGAGGGGTCGGTGCCGAAGACAGCGAGGACCGCAGCGATGTCGGCGTCGGTGGTGGCCTCGTCGCAGCTGATGCCGACCGTGTCGTCGTCGACGCGCAGCAGGTCGACGCCGCGCTCAGCGGCCGCGGCGACTTTCGCGGCCGCCCCGCCCTGCACGCGGACCCGCAGCGTGTCGAAGAACTCCGGGTGCACCACCCGGGCGCCGCGGGCGCGCAGCCCGTCGGCGAGGCGGACGGTGCGGGCGTGCACGTCCTCGGCGATCGCGCGCAGCCCGTGCGGCCCGTGGTAGACGGCGTACATGCCGGCCATCACCGCGAGCAGCACCTGCGCGGTGCAGATATTGCTGGTGGCCTTCTCGCGGCGGATGTGCTGCTCGCGGGTCTGCAGGGCGAGCCGGTAGGCCGTCTTCCCGGCCGCGTCCTTGGAGACGCCGACCAGGCGGCCGGGCAGCTGGCGCTGAAGCCCTTCGCGGACCGACATGTAGCCGGCGTGCGGGCCGCCGAAGCCCATCGGGACGCCGAACCGCTGGGTGGAGCCGACGGCGATGTCGGCGCCGCGGGAGCCGGGGCTGGCCAGCACCGTGAGGGCGAGGATGTCGGCGGCGACGACGGCGAGCGCGCCCCGCTCGTGCGCGGCCGCGATGACCGGGCCCGGGTCGCGGACCGCGCCGCTGGACGCCGGGTACTGCACGAGCACGCCGAACAGGTCTCCGTCGGGCAGGCCCTCGGTGAGGTCGGCGGTGACGATCTCGATGCCGAGTGGCTCGGCGCGGGTGCGCAGCACCGCCAGGGTCTGCGGGAAGACGTCGGCGTCGACGACGAACACGTCGCTCTTGACGCGGGTGGCGCGGCGGGCCAGCGTCATCGCCTCGGCGGCGGCGGTGGCCTCATCCAGCAGCGACGCGCCGGCGACGGCGAGCCCGGTGAGGTCGGCGACCGCGGTCTGGAAGTTGAGCAGCGCCTCCAGCCGGCCCTGGGAGATCTCCGGCTGGTAGGGGGTGTAGGCCGTGTACCAGGCGGGATTCTCCAGGATGTTGCGCTGGATGACCGGCGGAACCAGGGTGCCGTAGTAGCCGCGGCCGATCATCGGGGTGCGCACGGTGTTGCGGTCGGCGTAGGCGCGCAGCTCAGCCAGCGCCTCCCGCTCGCTCGCGGCGGCGGGCAGGTCGAGCGGGGCGGGGGTGCCGGGCGCGGTCAGGATCGTTTCGGGCACGGCGGCCGACATCAGCGCGGCCGGCGAGTCGAAGCCGACGGTCTTCAGCATCTCGGCGATCGCGCCGGGGTCGGCGCCGATGTGCCGGTCGGCGAAAACGCGCGCGGGGGCGCCGGCCGCACTCGCGGGGCCGGCCGCTCCGTCAGGGGCGGATCGGGGGGTCGTCGGCTCCGACATGGAGACCTCCTGGTCGCATCTGCCGCGGGTGCGGCTGCTCTCCTCGGTGTCTCCCCCTCTGTCGCTCGCGGCCGTGAGGCTGCGGGCTTCCACCCGTGCGGGCGCGCGCCCGCCGCTTCAGAGTGGCCTTCTCCGCGCGGTCCTTGGTGCCTGAGAGGTTACTGGGGAGTATTGCCCCGTCGGCGCCCCGTCCGGGGTCTCTCCCACGCGGTATCGACGGCCGATGCAGTTGTATCTGGCTGCGATGGGTCGCGGCCGGTCCTACTCGTGGACGATCATCTGGCCCAGTATCCCGCGATACGCCGCATTCCGGCACCTTCAGCGCCGGTGCGCCGCTCCGGACTGGCCGGACCGCCCGTGTCCATTGTGTCGTACTACGGGTAGACGTGCCCCACTGTAGGAGACGCCGCGCTGCGACGCGCGGGAGGATCAGGCGGTTGCGGAAAACCGCGTGCGCGCAGAGGGCGGCGCGGGCCAGGATGGGGGCCGCCGCAGCGGGCTGGTGCACACCGCCGCGCAGTGCCGGCGCACCAGGCGCTGCGGAGCCGCGGGGCGCCGCGGGTCAGCCGGTCTTGCGCTCGCGGCGGCGGCGCGCCAGCTCGTCGCCGGGGTGGGGGGTGTCGGGAAGCGGTTCGGCGAGCCGCTCGCCGGGCACCTCGCCGAGCGCGGCCTCCAGCTCCCGCCAGACGCGCCCCAGTGCGATGCCGAACATGCCCTGGCCGCCCTGCATGAGTTCGATGACCTCGTCCGGCGAGGTGCATTCGTAGACGCTGACACCGTCGCTCATCAAGGTGATCTGACCCAGGTCGGCGGTGTCGCGGCCGCGCAGGTGGTCGACCGCGATGCGGATCTGCTGGAGCGAGATGCCGGTGTCCAGCAGGCGCTTGACCACCTTCAGCATGAGGATGTCGCGGAAGGCGTACAGCGGCGCTCCTGCGCCGCCGGGGTCGGGCAGCACGCTCGGCCCGACCAGCTTGGTCCGCGCCCAGTAGTCGAGCTGGCGGTAGGTGACCCCCGCCGCGGCGCACGCGGTGGGGCCCCGGTAGCCGATGTCCATAGGCAGCGCCACCACGCCCTCTTCACACAGTAGGCCCTGCTCCCCCGCTCGCTGTGTCGCCGATGGATCGGGGGCGGAAGCCTGTTGACCGCCGCTCATAACCGCCACGCCGAACCTCCGGCCTCTCAGGCCCGCGAGCGCCAGGGGGTTGCGAAGGGTTGCGCCGCGGGTGCTTCGACATTGAAGGTAAGCCGGTCGCGCAGAGAGCGTCAACGACACCCCCCGGCGCGTCGCGGAACCGTGCGCCATCCGGTGTCATCCACCGGTCGGGGGGCGGTTTCGGCAGCTCAGCAGCGACTCGTGATCATCGTAGGGCGTGGCGGCCGCGGATTTCGCGCGCGACACGCCGGTGCCATCAGCAGGTTTGCGCCGTTCCCTGTGGCCCCGCCCGCCCGGTGACGCACCGTAGTGCGCTGACCGGGGCGGCGGGGCCGAGGCCGTCCCGAACTGTTATTCGCGCCACGGCCGGCCGCCGCTCGCACCGGGTCGGCTGCCGCACGCCCGCCCGGCGCACCCGGCGCAAGGCCGGCGAGAGCGTCAGGGCGGGTTTTCCCAGTCGAGAAGAGGAGAACGCAGCGAGGGCGTGCCCGGGCGCCGCGCAGCGGGACAGGTGTCCACCCGACACGCCCTAGGGACGCTCGACGTCCGTCTCGATCGCCAGCTTGAACTGGGCGTGCTCGACCGTCGCCGCCGAGCTGCCGTCATGGCGGACCTGGAGTGCCAGCGGGACGTCCGGGTGCACGAACAGGGCGTGGTGCTTGGCGGTGTACTGGCCGCCGGGGGTGGCGGCGTGGTCCTCGGTGCAGGTGGTGTCCGGGCCGCCGGCGAGGCCCAGCGGGTCGCGCACGAGCTGGCTGCGGACCTCCCGATAGGACCCGTCGGACCAGTGGATCATCGCGGTCACCGTGCCCCAGCCCTCCGCGGAAGGCCAGATGAGGGCGGAGCGCTCGTCGGGATAGGCGGACTCGGCGCCGTCGGGCTGGGCGGCGGCGTGCATGTTCCACAGGTCCGAGGACTCCGCGTCGCCGTACGGGAAGCGGAGCGTGTGGTATTCGCCGTCGGCCGGCACCGACTGGTTCGCGTCGACGATGAGGGAGCAGATACGCAGACTCACGGGGGACCTTCCGTCACGGGGAATGAAGGGGCGACCACGATACGCGACGGAGCCTGGTTCCGGCAGTGTTTTCGGGCCCTGGCCCCCGGCGGTCCCGGCGGCCGGGCCCCGCGCGCAGCCCGCACAGGCACCCCGCGGGAAAAGCCCGAACAAGGGTTGACCAATTCGCACCGCTATATCTCTGTATCGGCCCATTTTGATGCTTCTGTGGAAGACGGGCCCGCCGCGGCGGGCCTCCGCGACACCGACAGCGCGCACCCGCCGGCCGGCGGCCCGCCGAGAGCGGGCGCGGCCCAGGCGGGCGCGCGGCCCGGGGAGGAGGGCCGATGGTGCAATCCGCCCTGCGCGGCGCCCCCGAGGCGGTGCGGCGGTACTGGAGCACCCCGGAGCGGGGCTGGCTCCCCATCGCGGCCGCCGCCGCGGTGCTGCTCCTGGCACTCGGCGCGCCGCCGATCGCGGCCGCGGCCGAGCCGGGGGCGGAGCCTGCCGAGGGCCGCGTCACGGTCGCCGAGGACAGCCAGCGCACCGCGAGCCTCGCGTTCGGCTCCGGCTGGGAGCGCCGTGCCGGCGCGGCCGCGGCGGGCGCGCCGGCGGTGTTCGCCCACGGAGCGGTCGAGCTGCGGGTCACCGCGCTCGCCCCGCCCGGCAGCGCCGAACCGGAGGATCTCTGGGACGGCCTGCGCGACCAGCTGCGCACCGCTGACCGCTCGATGCGGCTGGGCTATCCGTCGCCGGTGCGGTCCCGCTCCGGGGCGGACGGGCTCGCCGGGCGGCTGCGCAGCACCGCGGAAACCGGGCAGGCCAGCGTGTACACGGCTCCCGGCGGCGGCTTCGCCGTGGCCATGGTCCTCACAGCCGGCCGCGGCACCGGCCGGTCGGAGACCGACGCGGCGGCAGTGGTACCGCGGTCGATCGCCTTCACCTCCAAAGACGCCGCCGCGGAAGACGAGCAGGACGCCGGGGCGCCGCTGGGGTCAGGTGCGGCGGTGCCGGCCGCCGCCGAACCCCCGGGACCGTGCAGCGATACCTGGCGTGCACTGCTCCGCGGCCTCGGCCGCGCCGCGCTGGACGGGGCCGCCGGCGCCGCAGTCCAGGCGCTTCCCGCCCCGGCCCGGGCCGCCGCTTCCTGCTCTCCCCAGCACAGCCCCGGCGGCCCGGGGGGCGACACGCCCGCCGGTGTCCCGGCCGCTCTGCAGACGCAGGTGCGGGAGGCCGCGCAATGAGCGGGCGCCGGCCTCAGGCACATCCCGCTCAGACGCTGGCGCGGCGCGGCCCCGGGAGCGCGGCGCCCGGCGCCCACGCCGGCCGCCGCGGTGAGGAACCGGCGCCGCGGGCCCTCCCCTGCCCGCCGCCGGCCCCCGGCGCCCCCAGGGAAGGGGCGGGATCCCGCCGGACTCCGCCTGCGCTGCCGCGGCGCGGCCGGCGTCAGCGCAGCGCTCTGCCTGCCTCTCCCGCACGACCGCGGCAGCGCGGAGGCCTGCGCGCCGGCCGCCTTCGCGGTCGGCCCGCACACCCGGTTGCGGAGGGCCGCGCGGTGAACCCGGTACGCGGATGCAGCCCGCCCGCCCCTCCCCTGGAAGGTTCCAGGCCCGCGCGCGGCGGCGCATTGCACCGCCCGGCACGCCCGCGGCAGCCCGGGCACCTGCGCCGGCAGCACCGGCGTGCACAGCGTGGAACCGGCACGGCCGGCCATCCGGCCGGCGCGAAGGGGGTTGGGCGATGAGCAGGACCGGACCGGAGCGGCGGGGCGGCGATCGCGGGGCCTCGGCGCATTTCGCGGATGGCACGGACCGGCCGGGGGCGGGCGGGGGAGCTCCGGGCTCCCGGCGCCGAGAGGACCCGGGCAGCTCGGACACCCCGGTCCCGCTGCCGCGCGACGAAGCCGCCGGCGGGTCGCGCCGGCGCAGGTCCCGCCAGAACCGCCGCCGGCGCTCCGATGGATCGCCGCTGCCGCGGGGTGCGTCCGGGCTGGCGGTACTGCTGCTCGTACTCGCATCCGCGGTGGGCGCGGTGCTGCTGGTGGTGCGCTGGTGGCCGGCCGCCGCGGCGCTGCCGTGGTCGGCGCTGACGACGCTGGTGGTGTCCGCGGCGGCGCTGGTGCTCGGCGCGGCGCTGCTGGCGCGGCTGCGCCCGGTGCGCCCGCCGCACCGGATCCCGGCGGGGTCCGCGCTGGTGTGGGGGGTGCTCGCGGTCGGCGGGATCGCGCCGGTCGCGGCCGCGTCGGCCACGCCGGCGACACCGTTCACCGCGGTGCCCGGAACCCCGTGGAGCGGCGGGTTCCTCGACGCGCTCGCCGCCGTCGCGCTGATCGCGTGCGGCGCGGTGCTGATCGCCGTCGCCGCGCCCCGCGCACTGAGCGGCCCGCTCGACGGCTTCGTGGCCGGGTCCCTGGCGGGCATCGGAGCACAGGCGGCCGGCTACGCGGCGGGCGGCGCAGCGGCGGCTGCGAGCCCTGCCTGGGGGCAGGGCGCCTTCGGCGATGCGATGGCGCTCATCGGGACCATCCTGCTCACCGGCCTCGGCGGTTCCTGGGCGACGGGGGCGGTCGCCGGCACCGCGGTGGGGCTGCTCGCGGCAGCGTCCTGGCGGCCCAACGCGCGGCGGGCCTGGGCGGCGCTGCTGCTCCTGGTGCTGGCCGTGGGCGCGCAGTGGATGGCCGCCGCGGCGGCGGGCGGCCCGAGTTGGGGGGCGCTCCTGGCGGCGCTGACGGTGTTCGCCCTGGCGATGGTGGTCTCTGCAGCCGTCCGGATCCCGTACCGGTCGCGGATCCGCCATGCCCTGGCCAGCCAGGGCGCAGCGCTCGACCTCGAACGGCGCGACGCCATGGAGCTGGCTGACCGGTCCGGCCGCCGGGAGGCCCTGCTGCGGGTCCCGGGGCCGGAGCGCAAGCGCGTCGCTGCCCGGCAGGAGAAGCTCCTGGCCGCGGCGGAGGAGGCCGCGGACCAGCGGACCTGACCGCGCAGATCGGGACGGGGGCCGGGCTGCACCCTGCGGCGGAGCTGGTCCTGCGCAGCAGAGCCGGCCGCCCGGCACGCCGGCGGTGCCGCGGTCCGGCGAGGGGGCGTTGCCAGAGAGCTGCCGCACGGGCGGGAGCAGCCGCAGCGCGCGCCGCGGACCGCAGCTCTGGGCACGGGCCGTGCCGCGCAGGGACTCGGCCGCGCGCCAGGTACCGGCCTCCGGCACGCCGCGCTCCGGGCACAGCAGCGGTGCGCGGCCCGCGATGGCGCTACTGGGCACCGCACGGGGCCGGATCACGCACGGCGCGGCCGCAGTCGGCCACGGCAGGCCGAGCACCGACGCGGTCCGGCACCGATCGGGAATGCCAGGACGGAGCCGAACGGACCGGCACCCGGGCGGAGGCCGCGGCCCCCGCCGCAGCAGCCGCCGCCTCCGCGGCGAAGCCGCCGGCGGCCCGCGGGGTCTCCCCCGGCGGCCGCTCCGGACGGAGACGAGCCGCGCGCGGAGCCCTCCGCGCCGCGCCGCCGGCCCCACTTGCCGCGCGCGGCCGCGGAACGCCGAGCACCGGCGCGGATCGGCACCGATCAGGAATGCCGGGAAAGAACGGAACCGAGCTCACCTGCAGCCGCACTGCCGGCAGAAGAAAAGAAGGGCCGCGGCGGGATGCCGGCCCCTGGAGGCCCCCGGAGGCCGCTCTGGACGGAGCGGGCCGCTCCGGCTACGCTGCGGCCGGCCGCGGAGCCGGTGCAGCGCACCGCTCCGGCGGGCGGCGGCTACGTCGTACGCCCGAAGTCCTCGGGGGTGATGGTGTCGAGGAACTCGCGGAACTTCTCCACTTCGTCCTCCTGCTCGTCGGGGATGGGGACACCGGCCTCGTCGACGACGTCCTCGTCGGCGTAGATGGCGGCCCCGGTCCGCAGGGCGAGCGCGATGGAGTCCGACGGGCGGGCGCTGACCTCGATGCCGTTGGAGAAGGCGAGCTCGGCGTAGAAGATGCCGTCGTTCAGCGCCGTGATGGTGACCGTGTCGAGCGTGGCGCCGAGGGCGTCCAGCACGTCGCGGAACAGGTCGTGGGTGAGCGGGCGCGCGGGGGCGACCCCCTGCTGGGCCAGCGCGATGGCCGTTGCCTCGACCGCGCCGATCCAGATCGGGAGGTAGCGCTCGCCGTCGCTCTCCTTGAGCAGGACGATGGGCTGATTCGAAGGCATCTCAACCCGGACGCCGACGACCTCCATGTGCTTCACCGCGTCTCCGTCCCACGACTCGTCGCGTCCGAGGGGTCCTGCGGACCGCCGGTTGCCGGCGGGACCCGCCGACGCTCTTCCCTACAAGGCTGTCCGGTCGCGGGCGGCCGCAAACCATCCGGCCGCGGCCTGCCCGGGCCCGTCGCCGTCAGCGCCGCGGCTTGGTGAGCAGCACCAGCCGGAACTTGCCGATCTGCACCTCGTCGCCGGCGCCGATCTCCGCCTCGTCGATGCGCTCGCGGTTGACATAGGTGCCGTTGAGGCTGCCCACGTCGCGGACGCCGAACCCGTCGCCGCGGCGGAAGAACTCCACGTGGCGGCGGGAGACGGTGACGTCGTCGAGGAAGATGTCGCTGTTGGGGTGGCGGCCGGCCGTGGTCACGTCGGAGTCGAGCAGGAACCGGCTGCCGGCGTTGGGGCCGCGCTTGACGACCAGCAGCGCGGTGCCGGCGGGCAGCGCCTCGACGTTGGTGGCGTCGGCGCTGACCTCGTCGCCGCCGTCGACCTCTGCCTCGAGGGCCTGGATCCCCGCGATGGAGATGGTGGACGTGGTCTCGCCGACGGAGTCGCGGCGCTCGCCGGCACGCGGGGCGCTCTGACCGCCCCCGGCCACGGGGGTGCCGCAGTGGGAGCAGAAGCGGGCATCATCCGCAACGGCATGACCGCAGTGCGTGCAGTTAACGCTCGACATAGGTCGGCTCGGCCTCCTACCGCGCGGGGCGGTGCTCAGATATCGGCTGCTGGTCGGGTGTGCCTGGATGCCGGAGATTCTCACCTCCCGGGCAATCTCAACTGGGCAACGATGGGAACGCACCCCATGTTCCCGCCGTCCTCATCCCTCCGGCGGCGGACCGGCCCGCGGCCGGCCCCTGCGCGATCCCGCGCGTACCAGGCGTTGCGGGAACACTCGACTCTAAACCATATCCGGGCCTGCACGGCGCCCCCGGGCCCTTCGCCCGCACAACGGTTTTCGGCCGACTCCGGCCGTTCCGGTGCCGGGTCCGGCCGGGCGCCGGGCGGCGGCCGCCCGGCGCCTGCGCCCGGTCAGCCCTCGGCCCGCTCCACCACCGCGGCCCACCGGTCGAGCAGCGTCTGCGCGGTATCGGAGTCGGCCCCCTCGGCCCAGATATGGGTGACCGCTTCAGAGGTATCGGGCAGGACCAGGGCCCAGGATCCGTCCGGCTCGACGACGCGGACGCCGTCGGTGGTGTCGACGTCGCGGTCGGCGGCGGCCTCCACCACGGCGCGCATGACGCTGCCCTTGACGGCCCACGGCGTGGGCACCGAGCGGCGCAGCTGGTGGGCCTGCGGGATGCGGCGGTCGATCTCGCCGAGCGCGAGCCGGGTGCGGGCCACCAGGCCGAGCAGGCGCACGAACGCGGCGATGCCGTCGGAGGTGCGGGAGAACTCGGGCAGGATGTAGCCGCCGCGGCCGTCGCCGGCGAACACGATGTCGTCGGCCTGGGCGGCCTTGGTGAGCTCGTCGGTGGCGGTGGGGGTCCACTGCACGGTGACCCCGTGGAAGCGGGCGACGTCCTCGGCCACGCGGGTGGTGGTGACCGGCAGGGCGACGCGGCCGCCGCGCCGTTCGGCCGCGACGAGGTCGAGGACGACGAGCAGGGCCCGCTCGTTGTCGATGAGCTCGCCGTGCTCGTCGACGATGGCCAGCCGCTCGGCGACCGGGTCGAAGCGCACCCCGAAGTCGGCGCCGGATTCGGAGACCAGCTCACCGAGGTGCTGCAGGTCGCGCATCTGCTTGGCGAGGGTGTCGGTGGGCGACTTCTCGTCCAGCCGGTTGTTCAGGGTGAGCACGTCGGCACCGATCCGGCCGAGCAGCGACGGCAGGATGAGCGCGCCGGTGCCGCCGGCCGCGTCCACCACCACCTTCATCTCCGCCTCGGCGATACCGGAGGTGTCGATCCGCCGGAGCAGTTCGTGGGCGTAGTTCTCCATCCCGCGGGAGGGGAAGGAGAGTTCGGCGATCTCGCCGGGGAAGGCGCGGCGGAACTCGGCACGGGAGTAGACCCGCTCGAGCTTGCGCTGCGCGGCCGGGGAGAGGTCGGCGCCGCTGTCGTCCAGGAAGACCAGGTCGACCGCCTGGGGGTCGCCGGGAGAGGTGCGGATGGCGATGCCGCCGGCCACGCCGCTGCCGGAGGTGTTGAACCGCGCCACCGGCATCGGGACGGCTTCGAGGTCGCGCACGTCGATGGCGCTGGCGGTGAGCGCGCTGACGACGGCGCGCTTCAGGGTGCGCGCGGCACGGGAGACGTCCCGCGAGGTGGTGACGACCGACCCCTTCTTCAGGGTGGTGGCGTAGGCGCTGGCCAGGCGGACGGCCAGCTCCGGGGTGATCTCGACGTTGATCAGGCCGGAGACGCCGCGCGGGCCGAACAGCGACCGCTGGCCGCGGGACTCCCAGATGACGTTGGTGTTGACGACCGCGCCGGCCTCGATCGTCTTGAACGGGTAGACCTTGACGTCGTTGGAGAGGTAGGCCTCGGACTCGATGACGCACTCTTCGCCGATGATGGCGCCCTCTTCGATGCGGGCGCCCGACATGACGTCGGTGTTCTTGCCGACCACGCAGCCGCGCAGGTTGGTGCTGGCGCCGACGTAGACGTTGTCGTGCACCACCGAGCGGTGCAGGAACGCCTCGGAGCGGACGACGACGTTGCTGCCGAGCACGGTGTACTCGCGCAGTTCGGCGCCGGCCTCCACCTTGGCGTAGTCGCCGACGTAGAGCGGGCCCTTGAGCACGGCCTCCGGGTCGACTTCGGCGCCCTCGGCGACCCAGACCCCGGGGGCGACCTCGAAGCCGTCGATCTCGACGTCGACCCGGCGGTTGAGCACGTCGGCCTGGGCGCTGAGGTAGGACTCGTGGGTGCCGACGTCCTCCCAGTAGCCGTCGGCGATGTAGCCGTAGACCGGCTCGCCGTCCTTGACCATGGTGGGGAAGACGTCGCCGGACCAGTCGACGACCTCCCCGGCGGCGACGCGGTCCAGGACCTCGGGCTCCATGATGTAGATGCCGGTGTTGACGGTGTCCGAGAAGACCTGGCCCCAGGTGGGCTTCTCCAGGAAGCGCTGAACGCGGCCCTGCTCGTCGACGATGATGATGCCGAACTCGAGCGGGTTCTCCACGCGTTTGAGGCCGATGGTGACCATGGCGCCGTTCTCGCGGTGGAAGCGCAGCATGTCGGTGAGGTCGATGTCGGTGAGCGCGTCGCCGGAGATGACGATGAACGGCTCGCCGCGCAGGTGGTCCTCGGCGTTCTTGACGCTGCCGGCGGTGCCCAGCGGCACCTCTTCGGCGACGTAGTGCAGGTGCATGCCCAGCTCTTCGCCGTCGCCGAAGTAGTTGCGGATCAGGGTGGCGAGGAACTGCACGGTCACGACGGTCTCGTCGAACCCGTGCCGCTTCAGCAGCCGCAGCACGTGCTCCATGATGGGCCGGTTGACGACCGGGAGCAGCGGCTTGGGCTGGTTGGCGGTCATCGGGCGCAGGCGCGTGCCCTCCCCGCCGGCCATGACGACGGCCTTCACCGGTGCCACCTCCGCCCGCGGGCGCGCAGAGCCGGCTCCCCTGCCGGGGGCGTCGCCCCGGTCCTCCTGTGGCACACCGTGTCCAGGCGTCGGTTCATGGTGAAGATGCCGCTCCCTTCCTGTCACCGGGGGGCCGGGGGCCGTCGGAGGCCGCGGCGTCCGACGCCGGGGTGCGCTGGGGAGCACCTCCGGTACCGCCGCGTGCGCCCGGCTCTCCCGCGGGGGCCTCCCCCTGCGCGGAGCGGTCTTCGCGGCGGGCCTGCCTGATCAGGCCGGAACCTTGGACTGCGTAGAGCAGCCCGGCCCACCAGTAGATAGCCGTTCCCCAGATCGCGAACGCCCAACCCACGATCCGCGCGACCTCGCCCACAACGCCGGCGTACTCGGCGATGAACAGCAGCGGGAACGAGTAGAGCAGGCAGAGGGTGGCCGCCTTGCCGGCGAAGTTCACCGGGAGGGTGCCGTAGCCGTAGCGGCGGAGCACGGGGAGGGCGGCGACGATGAGGACGTCGCGGAGCACCAGCAGGGCCATCAGCCACCACGGCACGACGCCGCGGACGACGAGGCCCAGCACCGCCGCGAAGATGTAGAGGCGGTCGGCCATCGGATCCAGGACCGTGCCGAGCCTGCTGGTCTGGTTCCAGGCGCGGGCGATCTTGCCGTCGAGCCAGTCGGTGAGGCCGGCGACCACGAGTACGGCGACCGCCCACCAGTCCGCCTGGGGCACCAGGACCAGCCAGAGGAACAGCGGCACGCCGAGGAGGCGGGCCATGCTGAGCAGGTTCGGGACCGTCCATACGCGGTCGGCCTGCTCGTTCGTACCGTTCGCCACCCCACCTCCAGTGTTCCCCGGTCCTCGAGCCTACCGGTCCGTTCGTCCGGAATCGGGCTGCCTCGCACGCTCCTGGCCCCGGTCACGGCCCCTTGCCGGTGCCAACGAACGCGCCCTCCCCCGGGTGCCGGGAAACGTCCGGTCTGCGGGCCTTTCCGGATGGTCCGCGCCACGCCACGGCTGCACCGGGAGCCGCGCCTGCACCGTGCGTCCCGAGTCCGGCGCGCGCTGTCGCCGGCCGCCGCGCCGGCGGCGCGGCACGCTGCGCGGCCGGAGAGCACCCGGCCCCGGAGCGCTACCGGGACCGGGTGCAGGGCGCGGGTCACAGCTCGAAGGGCAGCTGCGGCTCGGCGCGGGACAGGATCATGTCGGTGCGCGGCTGCAGCGCCGGGTCGAGCTGCTCCGGCTGCGGCACCACCCAGTAGCGGCCTTCCGCGACCATCGCGAAGACGCGGCGCGCGTGCTCCTCGGCGGTCAGGCCCGCCTCGTCGGCCTGGCGCTGCAGCGACGCGTTCAGCGCCTCGGCCGGGGTGGGCTCGGCGCCGTCGCCGCTGCCGGACCGGGCCACCCGGAAGATGTCGCTCTTGACCGAGCCCGGCGTAACGACGGAGACCTGGACCGGCGCCCCCTTGATGTCCATCTCGTACTTCAGGCTCTCGGTCAGCGCCAGCACCGCGAACTTGGTGGCGCTGTAGGGCGCCATCAGCGGGCTGGGCAGCAGCCCGCCGACCGAGGACACGTTGACCACCCAGGCGCGCTCGCCGCGGGCGAGCATGCGCGGCACGAAGGCGCGCAGGCCGTTGACGGCGCCGCCGACGTTGATGCGCAGCGCGGCGTCCCAGCGCTCGGCCGGGATCTCCCAGGAGTAGCCCATCGCCATGATCCCGGCGTTGTTGATCAGCAGGTCGACCGCTCCGAAGCGCGCTTCGGCGGCGCGGGCCAGCGCCTCGACCGCGCCGGGGTCGGACACGTCGGTCGCCACGGGCTCGGCCTCGGCGCCGGCGGCGGTGAGCTCGCCGGCGAGGGCGCGGAGGCGGTCAGCGTCGATGTCGGCGAGGACCAGGCGCATGCCCAGTCCGGCCGCGTGCCGGGCGAAGCCGGCTCCGATGCCGCTGGACGCCCCGGTGATCACCGCGGTCTTGCCGCGGAAGAGCTCTGCTGCAGATACTGCCGGCGCCATCGCCGGCCTCCTTCCACTCCGGCCGGGTCGCCCCGGCCGCTGTTCGTTCCTGGTTCGCCGCGCCTCCCGGGCGGGCCGGTCCACCGGGGCCGCGCCACGCGGGCGGGCAGCCGTCCCCCGCCGGCGCAGGTGGGGTGCCGGGCGGCCGGGCCGGGGCCGCGCCGGCGGTCCGCAGCCGGTCTGCCCCGGCGCTACTGGCCCAGGACGTAGGAGACCGTGGGCCCGGCGGTCCAGCCGCCGTCGACGGCGATCTCGGCGCCGGTGATGTAGGCCGCGGCGTCAGAGAGCAGGAAGACCGTCGCTGCGGCGATCTCCGCCGACTCGCCGACCCGGCCCATGGGCGTGTTCGGGTAGTTGCCCTCGCCCTGGGCGATACCGGTGGCGGCGGTCATCGGGGTATAGGTCATTCCCGGGTGCACCGAGTTGACGCGCACCCGGTCGGTGCCCCACTCGACGGCGCCGACCTTGGTCAGGCCGCGCACGCCCCACTTGGAGGCGCCGTAGCCGGCGGTGAGCGCGAGGCCCATCAGGCCGGCCGCCGAGGAGATGTTGACGATCGAGCCGCCGCCCCCGCTCTGCAGCACCGGGAAGGCGGTCTTCATGCCGATGAAGACGCCGGTGAGGTTGATGTCGAGCACCGCGCGGAAGTGCTCGATGCTCTCCTCGGCCAGCGGGACGCCGGTGGACACCCCGGCGTTGTTCACCAGCCCGTGCAGCCCGCCGAACTCGGTGACGGCGGTGTCGACCGCGCGCTGCCAGTCCTCGGCCGAGGTGACGTCGTGCCGGACGAAGCGGGCGCGCTCGCCGAGCGCGCGGGCGGTCGCCTCACCGTCATCGGACACGTCGGTGAGCACGGCGCTGGCTCCGGCCTCGACGGCTTGGCGGGCCGCCTCGGCCCCGAGTCCGCCGGCACCGCCGGTGATGAGGATGGTCTTGCCGTCGAGCCTGGTGTCGGCCATGTCCTGCTCCTTCGCAGTCCGGTGCGGTCCGCCGGCGGAGCGCCCGCGGCGGCGTGCGCGGAGGTGGCGGCCGCAGCCCCCGTGCACAGGAATTCACATTATGCCCATATGGCACAACGTGCCACTTTGGCAGGTATTCCCGCCACCGGGATAGGCTGGCGGAGCACGGAGCAGCGCGACCGCAGAGCCCGGGCCCCGGCCCGTACGAACGGAGGTCCCGGTGGCACACCCGGCCGGCGACGACGCACCCCCCGCCGCGGAGGCCGACACCGGCACCGCGGGGACCGACGCGGCCCCCGCGGAGTTCCGCACGGACTCCGCGCGGGCCCGCGCAGGCACCGCGGGCAGGCAGGCCGCCGGGAGCCGGACGCGCCGGCCGACACTGACGGAGCGGCGCAAGGCCGAGACGCGGTGGGCGATGGCGAGCACTGCGTGCACGCTGTTCGCCGAGCGCGGCGCAGCCGGCACGACCGCCGAGGAGATCGCCGCCGCTTCCGGCGTGGGCCTGCGGACCTTCTACCGCTACTTCCGCTCCAAAGAGGACGCCGTCGAACCGGTCCTCGCCGACGGCGCCCGCCGCTGGCTGGACCTGGTCGCCGCCGGCCCGCCGGGGCTGCCCTCCCCGGCCGCCCTGGCCGACGTCGCCGCCGCGGCCCTGGCCCCCGACGACCCGGCCGGCACTGAGGCGATGCTGCGCACCGGCGCCCTCCTCCGCGACGCCGACCCCGCCCTGGAAGGCGTCTGGGCCCGCGTCAACCTCCGCGCCGAACGCGACCTCGCCGCCCACCTCGCCCGCCTCGCCCCCGCCTCCCCTCCGCTCAGTATCCGCACCACCGCCGCAGCCGCAGCCACCGCCATCCGCGTCGCCATCGAAGCCTGGGCCGCCTCCCCCGACCTCCCCACCACCGGCCCCGCCTCCCCCGCCGCAACCGTGCGCACCACCATGCAGAACCTGGCCGGCAGGGACTGACAGCGCGGAGGGCGGCCCCGCGACGCTCCGGCCTGCGGGGTCCGGTCCGTATACGCCGCCCGCCCGCCGAAGTGCTCCGGGAACCGCAGGATCCGATGGCAGAATAACCGGGCGATTTCTGTATTATGGCGCCATGCCGCCCCCCTGCGATTCGCGTGCCGAATTTCCACTGGCTCCGCCCACCGCGCACATTCCCAGACCAGGGAATTTCCCGGCAGGAGCGAAACCCGGCCCACTCGCGGAGATCGCATACCGAATCCCGAGTGCCGCCACTGCGCGGAACGCGCCCGCACCTGATCGGCGGAATGGGCGCACCGACGCCGGCGCCCGACCTTGAGACCGCTGTTCTGCCGGACCAGCTGCGGCCGGTTCCAGCCGCCTGCACCCATTTCTGGAAACGCCGCGGAGGAGGCCCATGTTCGACGCCGAACAGCTCGCCCAACTGCGAGAGCTGGTCGGTGCCCAGGTCGAGGCGGGAAAGGCCGAGCTCGACCGGCTCGTGGCACAGGCCGAGGCGCTCCGTCCCGGCGTGAAGGTCATCCGGCCCCGGGCGAGCACGTCGGTCGCTCTGATGGCGTCGGACGGCGGCAACAACGCCGTCGCCTTCAACCCCTTCTCGATGCAGGTCGTCCGCGTGGTCGACTCCAACGGCAAGGAGCTGTGCCTCGACGTCGTCTCCACTGCGACCGACATCGACGCCCTCAGCCGGCGCCAGTTCCACCGCGACGGGCGCCCGCGCACGGCCCTGGGCCGCATGATGGCCGCCCTGGACGCCGACACGCTGCGCGACCTCTCCCCGATGATGTCCGGGGAATCGCCGAGCTGGATCAAGGCATTCCGCGACCTTTGCGAATGGGCGACACTCCACGAACTCGTCTGCCATCGCGACTATGCCGGCGACACCCTGATCGTCCGCGACGGCCTGCTGCGGAGCAAGGTCTTCGCGCGCGACCTGTTTGTGCGGCTGGGCGAGCTGATGTACGCATCGATCGAAAAGACCGCGCGTACCGAACGGCGCCGCGTCTGGCTTGCCGGTCTCGCAAAGAAATCCCAGGTCCTCGAGCACTACCGGTTGGCGATATCACTCTCCGGGCTCTTTGACAACGGCGCGCCCTGCTACGCGAAAGTCCCTGCCGACATGCTCTCCGAGGCGTATATATGGGAGGAGTACACGCGCGACATCCGCGAGGAGCGCAGCGGCGAAGCGCCGAAGTACAACATCGGCGCGATGCATTTCGTGCGGTTCGGGCCGCACACGGGCGACCCCGTCTGGACCGTCGACCTGCTGGCCCGCCAGGAAGGCGACGCACAGGCGGTCCTGGGCCACCTGCAGCAGGACGCCGTGCACGGGTTCCCGATCCCGCTCTACCCGAACTCCCTGCAGCAGGCCGACGCCTTCTCCCGGGTGGCCGACTTCGACCTGGACATCATCGAGGACCAGCTTGTCGACGCGGTGCGCGACCAGGTCGGCGCGGAGAAGGCCCCCGTCGTGGACGCGCTCCGGCTCGCCTCCGACGTCGCTGCGCGGCGCTACGAGTGACTGTGCCCCACCACCAGCCCACCGCCCCCGTCCGCTGAGGACTCTCATGAGCATGTTCGACCGCGACAAGGTGATCGGCAGCTTCCGCGGCTTCGCCGAGAGCGGTATGGAGTTCCACGCCGACCTTGTCCTGCCGCACCACGACGGCTTCCAGACCATGGCGATGCACGGCCAGTTCGTTCTGGTCCAGCTCGAGCACGAGCGGGAGGCGATCCTCGGCCGCATCACCACCGTCGCGTCGCAGGGGCGGCTGGTCTCCTCCATCGGCGAGGACTATGCCACCCGCGCCGTCCGCGACCAGCGCCCCATCCCCGACGAGCTGCGCGAGCGCTACCTGAAGTACCGGGTCGACATCCGCATTCTCGGAGTGCTGCGCCAGGACGGCGGCCGGCACGTGTTCGTGCCGAGCCACCGCCGGCTGCCGCACGTCGGGGCGCAGGTGGCGCTGCTCTCCGACGAACTGCTGTCGGAGGTCGCCAACGCCAACGACAGTTCCGAGGGGGCCATCCCGATCGGCTATCTCGCCTTCGGCGAGTTCGTCTACACCGGCGGCGACCCCCGGGCCGGCGACACCTCCTGGATGCAGGTCCAGAGCCCCGCCATCATGCCGACCTTCCAGATCCAGAAGCTCCTGTCGCGCCGCAGCTTCGTGTTCGCACGAGCCGGATTCGGCAAGTCCAACCTGGTCAAATACCTGTTCTCGGCGCTGTACTCCGGGGAGCCGTCCGTTCCCTCCCGCACGGGACCGCTGCCGGTCGGCACCGTGGTGTTCGATCCCGACGGCGAGTACTTCTGGCCCGACTTCAAGAGCCGGCCCGCACTGTGCGACGTCCCCCACCTGCAGGACCGTCTCGTGGTCTTCACCGACCAGCACGGGCCGAGCCCGTACTACAGGTCGTTCGCCGTGGGCGGTGTCCGCCTCAACATCAAGGAGCTCAAGCCCGCCCGGCTGCTGGCAACGGCGCTGCCGGCGGAGAAGCAGGACCAGCAGAACGTCGTGAAGCTCAAGTCGCTGCCGGCGGAGCGCTGGGGGCGGCTCGTCGACCTCGTCCACCGGGACCGCTACGGCGCCGACCGGTCCCAGGTCCAGGCCCTGCTCAACCTCGACGGCTCCGATGAGGCCCAGACCAGCGCCGCCATCGGCAACATGGCGCGCGTCGTCGACGCACTGCACGATCCCGGCAGCACCCTGCTGAGCACCCTCAAGTCCTGCCTGGCGCAGGGCGCCCTCTGCGTCATCGACATCTCGCAGATGAGCGGCGACCAGGGGCTGCAGCTGGCGGGCGTGGTGCTGGGCGAGATCTTCGCCCACAACCAGGAGCAGTTCACCCGCGCCGAACCGCGCCCCCTCCCCACGATCGCGGTGATCGAGGAAGCCCAGTCGGTACTCGGCCGCTCCGCGCACAGCGAGGACGGCCCGTTCGTCTCCTGGGTCAAGGAGGGGCGGAAATACGAGCTCGGCGCCCTGCTGGTCACCCAGCAGCCAGGCAGCCTCCCGCACGAGATCCTCAGCCAGGGCGACAACTACTTCGTCTTCCACCTGCTGTCCCAGGGGGACCTGTTCGCCCTCAAGAAGGCCAACGCCCACTTCTCCGAAGACCTCCTCGCGACTCTGCTCAACGAGCCGCTCGTGGGCAGCGGCATCTTCTGGTCGAGCGCCCCGGGCACCGAGCAGGGCTCGCGCCCCTACCCGATCTCGGTGCGCGTACTGAGCTTCGACGACGCCTACACCCCGGCAGACCCCGACTTCACCCGCGCCGCGCCCGAGCACTTCGCCGCCGCGGTGCGCGCCGCCGACTCCGCGCGGCGCGCGGAGGGCGCGGCAGCCGAGCACAGCCTCCAGGAGAGCCATCCGCGCGGCGGAGGGCCGTCGTCGGACGGCGGCCCGGTGGACGAGGACGCCTCGGTCGCCATCGCCGCGCTGCGCGACACCCCGGAGTTCCAGAAGAAGATCGGCACCCCGCAGGGGATCAAATACGGGCGGGTGGGATACCTGCTCGCCGAGCACGCGCCGGCGGCCGAGAAGACCGCCGGGACGCCGGTGAAATGGGCGTTCGGCCGCGTGGTCGCCGCACTCAACCGGCTCTACCCGGCGCAGTGGGAGGTCGTCGTCCGGGACGGGGACGAAGGACCCACCAAATGGGTCGTGCTCAAGCAGGCGCCGGAGCGGGAGGCGGGCGCAGGCGGGTAAGTGCGGGGCGGGCGGGCAGCGGCGAACCGCCGGTGCCGGTCCGGGGCACGCGGCGGCGCCGGCGGTTCGCACTGGGGCCTGCCGGGGGTCAGGGCTGGTGGAGGGGGGCCTTGTCGGCGGTGCCGGCTACGGGCTGGCCCTCCCAGGCTTCGGCGTGCCAGCCGGTGGCGGGGGTGCCGGTGAGGATGACGATGCCGGTGTTGGCGATGGGGTGGGCGGCCGCGTAGGGGACGTCGACGTTGGCGGCGCGGGCTGCGGTCCAGGTGCGGATGACGGCGCCGTGGCTGACGAGCGCCGCCGGCTGCCCGCTCGCGGCGGCCTCGGCGACGACCTCGTCGAAGCGGCCGAGGACCTCATCGCCCGTGTCCCCGCCGGGGATGCGCACCGAGGTGCTGCCCTCGGACCAGCCGAAGATGGTGCGCATGTAGGCGTGGTGGGCGTCGATGTCGCCGGACATGTCCCACTCCCCCGCACCGATCTCGCGGATACCGGGCCGGATCTGCACGTCCAGGCCGCGCTCCGCGGCGAGCGGGGCGGCGGTGAGCTGGGTCCGCACCAGGTTGGAGGCGAAGAGCTGGCCGATCTCCTCCCCGGCCAGCGCCGGCGGGAGCGCCGCCGCCTGCTCGCTGCCGAGCTCGGTCAGCCCGGGTCCGGGCGCCCCGGTGTCCAGGAGTCGGGCGACGTTCGACGGCGTCTGGCCGTGGCGGATGAGCAGCAGGCGCATGGGGCGGCTTCCTCCCGGAAGGGTCAGGCGGATCATCGGGTGATGAAAGGGGCGTCGACCAACATCAACGCCCGGGCCCTACTCTGCCTTCCCGCACCTGATCCGGGCCACCGGATCCGCGCCGCTGCGCCCACGGCCCGCGGAAGGCCACCAGTCCGGCAACCATCGCGGCGGCGAGCAGCAGCGCCCCGCCGTCGGTCACAGCGGTGGGCAGCACTCCGGGTACGCCGTAGAGGTCCAGCGACGCGCGGTGCACTTCCGGTGGCACCGCGACCACGCCCGCAGCCTGGCCAGCGTTGACGCACAGCGCGGTCCAGAAGACCCACGAGCGCCCGGTCAGTGCGAGCAGCCCGACGAGGTTGCCCGCAAGGAACACGCATCCGACCGCACGTAACGGGCCGAGGAAACCGGGCGCCGCCTCCGCTGCCTCGGCCGGCCCCATGCCGGCCAGCCGCATGGAGTACTCCAGCATGGCGAGATCGACGACGGCGAACCCCTGCAGCGCGGTCCCCAGCGCGAACACCGCGGAGCAGACGGCGGTGGCAGCCTGGAGCGGGCGGGTCCACCGGGTGGCGGTCCAGCGCGGAACAGCAGTGCCAGAGGTGCCAGAGGTGCCAGAGGTGCCAGAGGTGCCAGAGGTGCCGGCCATGGTTCCTCCCTGCGGGACGGAGCATTTTCTCTATCAGCGATAGATGTTCTCTATCGATGATAGAGGAACTCGATCGGTGATAGGTTCCGTCGGCGTGGACACATCCGGTCACGGCCCCGCGGAAGGCGGGGCAGAAGCGGGCCGCGCGCCGGCCGCTCGCGCCCCGCGGCTCGACCGCGCCCGCATCACCGCTGCAGCCGTCGAGCTGCTCGACGAAGACGGACTGGGCGCGCTGAGCACGCGGCGCCTCGCGGCGAAACTCGGCGTGCGCTCGCCGACTCTGTACTGGCACGTCCGCAGCAAGGCCGAGCTGCTGGACCTGGTGGCCGAGGCGATCTGCGCCGACGCCTTCCGCATCGACACCGCACTCCCCTGGCGGGACCAGCTCAGCGCCGGCCTGCACCAGTTCCGGGCGCTCCTGCTGCGGCACCGGGACGCGGCCGCGCTCCTGCAGCAGCGCCCGCCGACCGGGCCGAACCGCCTCGCCCACATCGACACCACTGCCGGCATCCTGCTGCGCGCCGGGTTCACGGCCGCCGACGCGGCCGCGATCGCCCGCGTGCTCACCGCGCACGTGCTCGCCTCGGCCGGCGGCGCCCGGCACGGAGACGGCGGCCAGGCGGCACCCCCGCCCGCGCTCGCCGACCCGCCGGCCGACCTGCCGCACCTGCGCGCCGTCGGCCCGGCTCTGGCCCGCCTGGACGCCGACGCCGTCTACGCCACCGGCGTCGAACTGCTCCTCGACGGGCTGGAGCTCCGCCTGGCCCGCACCCCGCGGTCGGCCGGCTGACCGGTTGAGCGGCCCCGCTCACCGGCCCGGACACGCGCAGCCCCCGGTCCCAACAGGTGGGGCCGGGGGCTGCGGGCGGAGTGCGGGTCAGACCTTGCGGTAGCCGGGGGTCCAGGTGCCGTCCTCATCGACGGTGTAGTCGCCGAAGAGGGCGGGGGCCTCGTCCTTCAGGGCAGCGCCGATCTTGCCGAACAGGAGGCGGATCTCCTCTTCGGCGCCGGGGGCGGTGCGGGCCTCGATGGTGTGGCGGAGGGTGCGCACGTTGGCGGTCCACACCAGGCCGGTGGCCACGCCCTCGGGGGCGAAGCGGCGCATGAAGGAGGTGCGGTGCTTCTTCTCCGCGAACTTCACGCCCTCGTCGTCGAGGCCGAAGTGCTCGGCCATCCAGAACTGGAACTCCTCCATGCGCGCCAGCATCTCCTCGGCGCGCTGCATCAGCTCCGGGTCCTTCTCGGCCCACTCGGGGAACCAGAACGGCAGGTCGGTGAGGCGGACGAAGCGCAGCGACTCCTGCGAGACGGCCACCCCGGGCCGGTGCCGGATCAGCTCGTGGGTGAGCACGCGGCTGACGTTGTGCAGCACGAAGCTGAAGCTGACGTGCTCCAGCACCGAGCCGTGCAGGCTGCGCAGGATGTTCTGCAGGTAGGCGTCCTGGTCGGTGCGGACCCGGGTGACGTTGGGGTTGAGGCCCGGCTCCCACGAGCGGTAGCAGAGCCGGCCGGCGAACTCGGCGAGGTTCTGCGGGTCGTTGAGGTGGGCGTCGAGATCACCGCGGTCGAAGCGCTCCAGCCACGCCTCACCGCCGACGTCGGCGAGGTAGGCGGCGATCGCGTCGTAGTCCAGCTGCGGCTTGGCCACCAGGTGGATCTCCGGCTCGACGTGCTTCACGGTGTGTCAACTCCCCATGTCTCGGGCTCCCCCGGCTCCCGGGCCGCACTGACCTTACACTCCGGCCCCGACACCCGTGACCGGGCCGCGGGAGGAGGCCCCGCCCGCTCCCGGCCGCCGGACCAGCGCACTCACCGGCCGGCCCGGCGCTCCCCGGCGCCCGCCCGGCACGGGGCCGGGCGGGCCGGGGGCGGTGAGACCCGTCTCTCGCCGGGGGCGGCCACCCGCCAAACACGCCCTAGCCTTCCCGCTGGGCGCCGGCCCGGACTCCGCGGGCGAGGGTGAGCGCGCGCGCGACGATCCCTTCGCCGACGGCGGCGGTGAGGATCGACTCCGGGTGGAACTGCACGGCCCAGTGGCCGGCCACCGGGTCCTCGATGGCCATGGCGACCTGCTCCTCGCCCTCACCGGCGACGGCGGTGACGGTGTAGCCCTTCACCCGGTCCGGCGCTGCGTAGACCGAGTGGTAGCGGGCCGCGGTGAAGTCGCCGATACCCGCCAGCAGCGCGCCGCCGTCCACCCGCACCGTGCCGGGCTTGCCGTGCACGGGCTCGGCGAGGGCGGCGAGCTCGCCGCCGGCGTGCTCCACCATCGCCTGCAGGCCGAGGCAGACCCCGAACACCGGCAGGCCGCGCCGGCCCAGTTCGCCGAGCAGGGCCGCGGTGCCGAAGTCGGCGGGCAGGCCGGGCCCGGGCGAGAGGACGACGAGGTCGGGCGCCAGCTCGTCGAGCAGGCCCGGGTCGAAGCCGTGCCGCAGCGTGGTGACCTCGGCGCCGTGCCGGCGCACATAGTCGGCGAGCGTGTTGACGAAGGAGTCCTCGTGGTCGACGAGCAGCACCCGCATCCCCGCTCCGGCCGGCTCGGCTTCCGGCTCCGCCGCGGGCTCCGCGGCGGCGGGCGCACTGTCCATGGCCAGCGTCTCCAGCAGGGCGCGGGCCTTCAGGAAGGTCTCCGCCTCTTCGGCCGCGGGGTCGGAGTCGTACAGCAGGGTCGCTCCGGCGCGCACGGTGGCGACGCCGTCCTTGATCTGCGCGGTGCGCAGGGTCAGGCCGGTGTTCATGTGGCCGTCGAAGCCGATGTGGCCGACGGCGCCGCCGTACCAGCGGCGCGGCGAGTCCTCGTGCTGCTCGATGAAGCGCATCGCCCAGGTCTTGGGCGCGCCGGTGACGGTCACCGCCCACATGTGGGTGAGGAAGGCGTCGAGCGCGTCGAACTCCGGGCGCAGGGTGCCCTCGATGTGGTCGACGGTGTGGATGACGCGGCTGTACATCTCGATCTGGCGGCGGCCGATGACGCGCACGCTGCCCGGCTCGCACACCCGGGACTTGTCGTTGCGGTCGACGTCGGTGCACATGGTGAGCTCGGATTCCTCCTTGGCGGAGGAGAGCAGGGCGCGGATGTTGTCGGCGTCCTCCAGCGGGTCGGCGCCGCGGCGCACCGTGCCGGAGATCGGGCAGGTCTCCACGCGCCGGCGGCCTTCGGCGCCGGTGCTCACCCGGACGAACATCTCCGGCGAGGCGCCGACGAGGTACTCCCGCTCGCCGAGGTTGAAGAAGAACTCGTAGGGCGCCGGATTGCGGTCGCGCAGCCGCTCGTAGAAGCGGGCCGGGGAGCCGCAGGTGCCGTAGGTGCGGTGGCCGGGCACGACCTCGAAGAGGTCGCCGCGGCGGAACCGCTCCTTGGCGCTGGCGACGACCCGGGCGTAGGAGCCCGGCTCGGGCTGCGGCGGGACGGTGTCCGGCACCGCGGCCGGCGGGGTGGGCGCGGTGCGGCGCGGCAGGCCGTCGGTGCGGCCGCCGCCCTCCCCGGGCGCGGTGAACTCGTAGCGGTGGACCATGCAGGTCTCGCGCTTGCGGTCGCGGACGACGACGGCGTCGGGCAGGTGCAGGACGAGGTCGCGGTCGCCGGGGTCGCGCTCGATGGCCGGCTCCACCGGTTCGAACTGGAAGGCCAGGTCGTAGCCGAAGGCGCCGTAGAGGCCGAGGTGGGGGTCGGCGCCGCTGGCGAAGAGGTCCACCACCGAGCGCAGGGCGGAGAAGACGCTGGGCCGGCGGGTGCGGTTCTCCTCGGTGATGAGGACGGATCCGTCGGGTTCGGGCACGGTGACGGCGGCGGAGCCGTGGTGGTCGTGGCCGGACGGCGGCTGCTCCGCGACGGGGCCGTGTGCGCCGAGGGCCGCGGCGACGGCGGGCAGCAGCACGGCGCCGCGCTCGTTGAGGGCGGTGGCGGTGATGCGGCGGCCGCGGGCGGCGAATTCGAGGCAGGGGTCGACATAGCCGAGGTGCCAGCGGCTGTACCGGCCCGGGTACTCCATGCCGGAGGAGAGGACGCCGCCGCGCCGCGACTCGACATCGAGGACGAGCTCGGCGAGGACGCCGGGATCGCACGGTTCGCTCGTGCGGCGGACGGCGACCCCGCCCGCGGTGCGGAAGGCGGTGGACGGGGCGTCGGTACTGGATGCCACGGGCGGTCCTTTTCGCGCTGGTGGTGGATGCGACCTGGCGGACGCACGCAGCGCGGGCGACCGCCGTGGGGCGGTCGCGTGGCCGTGGGAGTTGCGAGACCTCGGTGCGCCGCCTAGAAGCGGCGCCACCACTGGAGCGGGCGCTGGAGCGCGCTGGGATCCGGGGTTCGCATGCGACGAAGTCTAGCGGGATCTCAGCGGCCGCGAAAGCAGACCGCGCGTGCGCCGCCCAGGCCAGCGGCAGCAGCCGGCCCGCAGCGGCGGTGCGGGCGTCCGGGCCGCGCGCCGGCAGGGGCCGCATCCCGGGGGCAGCAGGGCCTCTCCCCGCGCCGGTAGGGCGGGCGCCACCCGCCCTACCGGTCCGGGCCGGAACAGATCCCACGGGAACGTCTGCACTCCACCGCTCTACGGGCGGGGCGGGAGCCGCTGCCGCGCGCGGAACGCCCGGGCGTGGCCTGGAGCTTCGGGACTGGACGGCAGCGCGCAGAGCCGTCCGCCGGATCCCGGGGCGCAAGCGCGAGGTGCGGCGGGCTCGGGCACGGGTCCCGCCCGTCCGGCTGGCCGGAGAGGCGGTGCACTGGCAGCCCCGCGCTGCGCAACGGCGGGATGCGCGCGGGCGGACTGAGCCGACCTCCTGCGGAGCGCGGGCCTTGGGCCCGGCGCAGCGGGCCGTGCGAGAGGGATGTGTGTGCGTGCGCACGACGGGACTTGCCGAGGGGGTGATGTACGGTTACCCTGATTGCTCGCCAATTTTGGGCACAACAAGTACAGACACTTGGAGTGTACACACATCATGGACACGAGTCAAGCGCCGGGCGCAACCCGTGCCGCCAGTGCCGCCCCTCCGGGGGCTTCGGGCGACGGAGGCACCGCGGCCGGCGCTGACGGCGCACAGCGCGCCCTGGAGTCCGAGCAGTCCTACGTGGCGTTCCTGTACGGGCGGCTGGACGAGGCGCGCGCCACTGCCGAGGCGGCGCTCGCCGAGGCGCTGGGCCGCGGCGGAGCCGGCGGCTACAGCGCCCTGATGGACCGCGAGGCCACTGCGGCCGAGCAGGGGGCGGCGCTGCAGCGGCTGCAGGCCGTCGAGGAAGGGCTCTGCTTCGGCCGCATCGACGCCGCCGGCATGGCGGGGGCCGCCGACTCGCTCTACATCGGCCGGCTGGGCCTGCGCGACACCGGCCACGAGGTGGTGCTGGTCGACTGGCGCGCGCCGGCGGCCCGCCCCTTCTACGCGGCGACGCCGCAGGCCCCGCACGGCCTGGCACGCCGCCGCCACCTGCACACCCGCGGGCGGACCGTGACCGGACTCGACGACGAGGTGTTCGACCTCGACCGGCTGAGCGACGCCGACCGCAGCGAGCTGTCCGGCGAGGCCGCGCTGCTGGCGGCGCTGCGCTCCGGGCGGACCGGGCGGATGCACGACATCGTCGCAACGATCCAGGGCGAGCAGGACCGCGTCATCCGGTCCGAACTGCAGGGCGTGCTCGTCGTGCAGGGCGGGCCGGGTACCGGCAAGACGGTCGCGGCGCTGCACCGCGCCGCCTACCTGCTCTACACCCACCGCGCGGTGCTGGAGCGGCGCGGCGTGCTGGTGGTCGGCCCCAACCCGACGTTCCTGCGCTACATCGGCCAGGTGCTGCCCTCCCTGGGCGAGACCGACGTCGTCATGACGACCGTGGGCGGGCTGTACCCCGGGGTCCGGGCCGAGCTGCACGACCGTCCCGCCGCGGCAGCCGCCAAGGGGGCGCCGCGGATGGCGGACCTGCTCCGGGGCGCGGTGCTGGACCGGCAGCGGGCACCCGAGGGCGGGCTGCGGGTGCCGGTGCACGACATGGTCCTGGAGGTCGGCGCGGAGGAGTGCCGGGCGCTGCGCGACCGCGCCCGCGACCTGGGCGCCAAGCACAATGCCGCGCGCACCTTCTTCGCCAACGCGCTGCTGCGCGCGCTGGCGAAGAACCAGCAGGACCAGCTGGAGGCGTCGATGCGGGAGGCGGAGGAGGACGCCGGCCTCGACGCAGTCACCGCCGCCGTGCCGGAGCTGGAGGACCCCGACGCCCCGCTGTGGAGCGAGGACGACCTCGAGTCCGCACGCGAGACCCTGTGGGGCGACGGGCGGGTGCGCGCCGCGATCGACGCGCTCTGGCCGCCGCTCACCCCGGAGGAGCTCGTCGACGGCCTGCTGTCCGACGCCGGCGCAGTCGAGGGGGCCGCGCGCGCCGCGGCCGCGGACGACCCCGCCGCCGCGCTGCCCGACGCGGCCGAGCGCAGTGCGCTGCTGCGTCCGGCCGGTGCGCCGTGGACGGTCGACGACGTGCCGCTGCTGGACGAGGCGGCCGAACTGCTCGGCGACGACGGCAGCGCGCAGCGGCAGCGCGACCGCGCCGACGAGGCGCGCCGCCGCGAGGCGGAGCGCTACGCCAAGGGCGTGCTCCAAGTGTCCGGCCTGTGGGAGGACGCCATGATGACCGAGGCCGACCTCGCTGCGCGGCACAGCACCGACGGGCCGCAGGGCACCACGGCCGAGCGGGCTGCGGCAGACCGCTCGTGGGCCTACGGCCACGTCATCGTGGACGAGGCCCAGGAGCTGTCGGCGATGGCGTGGCGGACGGTGATGCGCCGCATCCCGACCCGCTCGCTCACGGTGGTCGGCGACGTGGCGCAGACCGGCAGCGCGGCCGGCGCGACGTCGTGGTCGGGTGCGCTGGGCAGCTACGCGCACGGCCGGCTGCACGTGGAGCACCTGCGGGTCAACTACCGGACTCCGGCGGAGATCATGGCGGTGGCCGCCGACGTCCTCGCCGATGTCGCGCCGGACCAGGAGCCGCCGGAGTCGGTGCGCGACGGAGGCGCGCCGCCGCGGGCGCTGCGGGTGGCGCCGGAGGGCTGGGCCGAGCGGCTGCCGGAGCTGGTCGCCGAAGAGCTGGCGGCGGTCGGCACGGACAGCGGCGCCGGCCGGGTGGCCGTGATCGTTCCGGATGCGCGGCACGCGGAGTTCGCCGCGCTGCTGCCGGATGCGGCGGCCGACGCCTCTCCGGCGGTGCTGGACTCGCCGGTGTCGGTGCTGACCTGCACGCTGTCCAAGGGCCTGGAGTTCGACGCGGTCGTCATCGCCGACCCGCGGGCGATCCTCGGCCAGTCGCCCCAGGGCGGCCGCGACCTCTACGTCGCCATTACCCGAGCGACACAGCGGATGACGGTCCTGCACGAGGACGGACTGCCCGCTGTGCTGTCCCGCCTGCGCGGCTGACCCGTCCGCCCGGCGGGTAGTGGACCCGCCGGGCGGACGGCGGCGCGGCCGGCGCCGGACCCTTCCGCCTTCCGAACGTCGGACCTGCGGCGTAGCGTCGGAGCATGTGCCGCAATATCCGTCGGCTGTACAACATGGACCCGCCGACCACCAGTGACGAGACCCGCGAAGCCGCACTGCAGTATGTGCGCAAGATCAGCGGCTCGGCGAAGCCGTCCCAAGCCAACCAGGAGGCGTTCGACGCCGCGGTGGAGGAGGTGGCGGCCGCAACGCAGCGCCTGCTGGACTCCCTGGTCACCCATGCGCCGCCCCGCGACCGCGAAGCCGACGCCGAACGCCGCCGCCGGCGCTACTCCGCCTCCGCCTGACCGCCGGCGGCCGCAGGAGCCGCAGCGCGATGGGCGCCCGGTGGGGAGCGCCGCCGCTGTGCCGGTGCAACCTGATGTCCGCTCCGGGCGGGCCTCGGCTGCCGAGCGGAGCGGCCGGTGCGGTCCCCGGCGCCCGATCCGGTGGCCGGGCGCCGGGGACCGATGAGATTCGGACATCCGGGGCGTCAGAGGGACGGAGTGCCGAACGGCGCCCCTGATCTCCCACCGTCCCGGAAGGACACCATGGCCGACTCAGCGATGGGCACCGCACCCGTTCCCGCCACCGCGACCGTGCCCACAGCGGACGGCCCTCCCCTGGCGTGGGAACAGGCCCTCGAAGCGCTGGCCGGTGCGCGCACCTTCTGGCTGTCGACGGTGCGGCCCGGCGGCGCGCCGCACTGCGCGCCGGTGCTGGCCGTCGTGGTCGACGGAGCCGTGCACGTCGCGGCCGGGCCGGCCACCCGCAAGGCGCGCAACCTCGCGGCCGACGCGCGCTGCACGGTCGGGGCGAGCGGCGGAGGGCTCGACCTCGTCGTCGAGGGGGCCGCGGACCCGGTGACCGGCCCCGGCGAGCTGGACGCGGTCGCCCGCGCCTACACCGCCGCCTACGGGTGGGCGCCCGAGCCCCGGGACGGCGCGCTCTGGGCCGAGGGGGCGCCGAGCGCCGGCCCGCCGCCGTACGCCGTCTACCGGGTGGCCGCGTCGTCCGCCTTCGCCTTCCCCACCGACGGTGCCTCCACCCCCACCCGCTGGCTGTTCGCCGCACCGGGCTGATGCGGCGGGGCTGGCTCTCGCCGCAGCGCAGCGGCGCACGTGGGGGTCTGGGCGTGGCTACCGGGGCGGCCGCCGGCCTCCTCCCCGGTGCCGGACGCCTCCGGCTCCGGCAACCGGGCGGTGTGCGCAGACGCGCTGCTGCCCGCCGGGCCGCCCCCGCGCCGGCTTCCAGCACCGGACCGTGGCAACCGGGATCGACGGCCACCGCGGCGGGGGGCGCGGTTCCGCACCCGGCGTGCACCCTGCCCGGGCCGCCGGTCCCGGCTACCGGAGCACCGGTGCGGACCTGCCTCGGCGGCGGGCCGGCGCGAAGGTATCGAGTTCGATGGCGAAGGGGTCGACGGCCGGGGCCGGCCCCGGGGCTCCCTCGGCGTAGAAGCCGAGGAGATGGCGCAGCGCGGCGTCACCGAAGGCGAGCGGGGCGAACGGCGGCCTACCCGGCGCATCGGACCCCGGGCAGGAGTCGGCGTGGCCGCCCGCCCACCACTCCTCCTCGAACGGCAGGGGCGTGCCGGTGCGCCACGGGGAGCCCTCCCGGCGCACCGCCACCGCGCGAACCAGCGTCTGGTCCGCCCACACGGCGAACAGCGCGATGTCCGTGGCGGAGTCCATCGTGTGCAGCAGCGCACCGCGCCGGGGCGACGGCACCGGCGGCCGCGCGAAGTCCTTCGGCACGCGCGCGGCGGGCGCCCCGCAGACCAGCTCGACGCCGCCGAAGGCGCCAGCAGCCAGCGGACCGGTGGGCCGGTTCGCCCGGTCCAGGTCGGCCGTGCCCAGCGGCGCGCCGACGCGTCCGGGCAGCGCCTCCTGCAGGAACGCCGCGGCGGCCGCGCTGTCGGTCTCCGGCGCTCCGGCCAGCACGCCGAACGGGTCCGTGTCGTAGAACGCCAGTACTGCGGTCCGCGCTCCCATGGAGCTCCTCTACTGCCGGCGGCGGGCCCCGCTAGGACGCCGCGCCGCGCGCCCGGGTTCCCGCCGCGCCGCTGCAGCCCGGGAGGCTCAGGACGGGCCCGGCGCGTCCTGGATGATGGCGCCGACTACGGCGCGGGTGAGGTCGGCGATGACCGCCTCCTCGGCGGCCTCGGGGTGGTCCAGCCACCACTCGCCCGCGGCCTGGACCATGCCGACGACGGCGTGCGCGGTGATCTGGGCGCGCCGCGGGTCGGCGATGTGGCCCTCGGCGACGAACATGCCGGCGAGCTCCTCGCCGAGCCGGCGCACCATCATCCCGACGTCGCCGCGGGTCTGCGGGTCCTCGGAGGTGGCCCGGTCCATGAGGAACCGGTACAGGTTGAGGTTGCGCCCGATCATCTGCAGGTAGGCGCCGACGGTCGACCGGGCGCGCACCCGCAGCGGGTCGCCGCTGTGCAGCTCGGACCGGATGCGCTCGATCAGCGGATCGACGTGGCGCTCGGCCAGGGAGCGGTACAGGCCGCTCTTGTCGCCGAAGTGCCGGTACAGGATCGGCTTGCTGATCCCGGCCTCGGCGGCGATGGCGGCCATCGGGGCGTCGGGGCCGTCGCGCTGGATGACGCGGTCGGCCGCATCCAGGATCGCGCGGCGCCGCTCCGGGCTGCGTCCGCGCTGGGGACGGGTCTGCTGTGCGGGTTCGAGGGCCACAACGCCCCACGGTAACCGGCCCCGGGCCGCCCCGGTACAGGAGCGGTGCGGCGCCTCCGGCCGCCTCCCGGGCGGGACTACTGCGGCGCGCCGGCGAACGCCGCCGGGTCCACGGTGATCCAGACCGCTTCGGCGGAGGCGATCCGGGCGCCCTCATGGTCGAACAGCGCGGTGGCGGTGGCGACCTTGCGCCCTTCGGAGCCGAGCAGGCGCCCGACCACGACGTGCTCCCGGCCGATCTGCGGCGGCCGCAGGACCTCGGCGGTCATCCGGCCGAGGAGCATCGGGCGCTCCAGGAGGCTGCTGGACCAGCCGCCGGGGCAGTCCAGCGCCGCCCACGCGGCGGCCGCTCCGGCCGTGCGCCCGCCGGGTTCGGCGGCGAGCGAGGCATCCGGGGTCCAGGCTGCGGCGACGGTGCTCCCGTCGCCTCCGGGCACCGGTCCGGCGAAGATCCGCAGGCCGTCGCCATCGCCGCGGCCGGTGCCGCAGACGAAGCACGAGGGGAACGGGTGGGCGGCGAAGCCGCGGTAGCGCCCGCCCGCGGCGCGTGCCGCGGGCGCGGCCACCCGCTCGACCGGCGCGTGCGGCCGCTCGGCCGGTGCTGCCTCGGCAACGGTCCGCCCGTCCCGGGTCAGCAGCAGGCCGCCCGCCCCGGCCGCGACGTCCATCGGTGTGTCCAGCGGCGGCGGGGTGCGCAGCGTGACGCGCACGGCCGGGGCGTCCAGGCGCGCCGCGAGGAGCCCGGCGAGGTAGCCGCCGTTGGCGGACTGGGGCGGCCCGTTGAAGCGCGCCGCGACGGTGATCGGCGCTGCACTGCCGGTGCGGGCGTCCTCCGCGGCGGAGCCGGCCATGGCGTATCGGGTCATGGGAGGAGAGGATAGGCGGGCTCTTCCGGTCTCCTGCGGCCAGGGCCCGGATCGCCGTCCGGCCTGCGCGTTCCGGCCGCCGGCCGCGTACGCAGCCCGGAACGGCCGGCCGGTGCAGCGGCCGCATCAGCGGAGAGTGGAGCCCGCTCCACCGACTCCGCCCGCCCGACACGGAAGAATCGGCGGCATGCCCCCTGACAGCTCGCCCGCCACGGCGCCACCGGACCCGGCACCCGGACACCCGCACAGCGGCCCCCCTCCGGACGCCCCCCGCCCTGTACTGCGGTGGATCGGAACGGGAGCCCGCGGCGCGGCCTACCTCACCGCCACGCTCGGTTCGGCCATGGCCGCGCTCCTCATCCCGCCGCTGCTCGCCGTGGCCGTTCTGACCCTGGCCGTCGGCGGCCTGGGCCTCGTGCTCCTGCCCGCCGCCACCGACGCGCTGCGGTCCTGGGCCGATCTGCACCGCCGCGGCGCGGCGGCCTACCTCGGCACCGGCATCCCGAGGCCGCCGGGCCGGCCCCGCCCGGACGGCGTGCTCGCCCGGTTCCCGGCGGCACTCACCGCGCCCCGCACCCGCCGCGATGCGGCCTGGGCGCTGCTGCAGATCGGCCTTGGCCTCCCGCTCGGGCTGCTCGGGCTTCTCGCCCTGCTCGGCCCGCCGGCCACCGCCGCGTCGATGCTGCTGTGGCCGCTGGCGCCGCACGGCGCTCCGCTGGACCTGGCCGGGGTGCCGGTCACCGACTGGCCGACCGCGCTGGCCGCGGGCACCGGGCAGCTGGCCCTGACCGCGGCGGCGTTCGCCGCGTCGCCGCCGCTGGCCCGCCTGCACGCCCGCGCAACCGCAGCCGTGCTCGCACCCTCGCAGGCCGAACGGCTCACCGGGCGGGTGGACGACCTCGCCCGGACCCGCGCCGGCGCCGTGCACTCCCACGCGGCCGAACTGCGCCGGATCGAGCGCGACCTGCACGACGGCACGCAGGCGCGGCTGGTCGCGCTCGCCCTGCGCCTCGGACTGGCGCAGCGCACCCTGGGCGACGACCCGGCAGCCGCGGCCCGGCTGCTGGAGCAGGCGCAGAACGGCGCCGAGGAGGCCATGGCGGAGCTGCGCGCAGTCGTGCGCTCGATCTATCCGCCGGTGCTGGCCGACCGCGGGCTGGAGGGGGCGCTGGCAGCGCTCGCCGCGGACTGCGCCCTGCCGGTGCAGATGGACTGCCGCGGCCTCGGCGGCCTCTCCCCCGCCGTGGAGTCCACGGCCTACTTCATCGCGGCGGAGTCGCTGACCAACGCCGCCAAGCACGCGGAGGCGTCGCAGGTCGAGGTATCCCTCTCCCGCGCGGACGGCGAGCCGGGACTCCTGCGCATCCGCATCCGCGACGACGGGCGCGGAGGCGCGGCACCGGACGGCGCACCCGCTGCGGACGGCGCCCGCGGAACGGGTATCCCGGGGATGCGGCGCCGGGCCGAGGCCCTCGACGGGACTCTGGCCGTCACCAGCCCGGCCGGCGGGCCCACAGCGGTGGAGGCGGTGCTGCCGTGCGCATCGTGATCGTGGAGGACAACGCCATTCTGGCCGAAGGGCTGGAACTGCTGCTGACCTCCTCGGGGATGCGGGTCGAGGCGGTCGCCGGCGACAGCGCCGAGTTCCTCGACGCGGTGCGCGCGCACCGGCCGGACGCGGCCGTGGTCGACGTGCGGCTGCCGCCGGAGTTCCGCGACGAGGGGGTGCGCGCTGCGCTGCAGGCGCGGCGCGAGATCCCCGGCCTGCCGGTACTGGTCTTCTCCCAGTACGTCGAGCGGGTGTACGCGCGCGACCTGCTCGCCGACGGCTCCGGCGGCGTCGGCTACCTGCTCAAGGACCGGGTGGCCCGGGTCGGCGACTTCCTGGATGCGCTGCACCGGGTGGCCGCGGGCGGCACGGCGCTCGACCCCGACGTGGTGGGGCAGCTCCTGACCCGGCGCGCCGACCCGCTGTCCGCGCTCACCGCGCGCGAGCGGGAGGTCCTCGGGCTGATGGCGCAGGGGCTCGGCAACGGCGAGATCGCGGGCCGGCTCGTGGTGACGGACCGCGCCGTGCACAAGCACATCGGGAACATCTTCGCCAAGCTCGGCCTGGCCCCCGAGGACGGCGGGCACCGGCGGGTGCGGGCGGTCCTCGCCTTCCTCGACGGCTAGGGCGTGTTCGGTGGACAACTGCCCTGCTGCGCACCGCCCTGCCCTGCCCCTCGCGGAGTTCTCCCCAGTCCAGGAGGCGAGCAGGCTGAGCGGTCCCACCCTGCTCCCCGCCGGCCGTGCGCCGGGGGCACCCGGCGGCACCGCTCGCGGCAGGCGCCCCGCACCGCACCCCCTGAGGCGGCGCTCCCCGCTGGCGGGCCGCCTGCGCGGTGGGCTGCTGCGGTGGCCGCCCGCGACTGCGGGGGCGGATGGGACGCGGCGGAGCGCACCGGAGCGCATTTCAACGGTGGCGGGCGGGGGTGCCGGCGCTGTTTCCGAAGGTGCCGCCGCACAATTCCCACCTGCGCCATCTGCAGCGCAGGGGAATCCGAAATGGCCGGTCCATCCGAAACCGTCGTCGCGCGCGGAATGCGGATGTACGATGACGGCTCGCCGAACGCCCGCTCGGGAACGGCACCGGATACTGCGGCACCGCACGCTGCGCCGCCGTATTCCGCCCGCTTTCCGCGGCTGGATGTCCGCAGAGCCACCCTCAGAGCCACCGGGAGCCCCCACGTGAGCGACGACTCCGCGCGCAGGACGGACTGGACCGCGACCAAGGCGCCGCCGACGATGGACATGAGCCGCCCGACCGTCGCGCGCACCTATGATGCGCTGCTCGGCGGAAAGGACAATTTCGGTCCGGACCGGGAGGCCGCGGCGGCGCTCGAAGAGCTCAACCCGGGCACGATCCAATTGTCCAAGGACAACCGCGCCTATCTTTCCCGCGGCGTGCGCCATGTCGCCGAAAGCGGTGTGCGGCAGTTCATCGACCTGGGCTCGGGCCTGCCCACGGTGGAGAACACCCACCAGGTCGCCCAGAGCGTCCGCTCCGACGCCCGCGTGGTCTACGTGGACATCGACCCGATCGTGCTGGCCCACGGCCGCGCCCTGCTGACCGACTCGCCGAACACCACCGTCATCACGGCCGACCTCCGCGACGTCGACACGGTGCTCGGCGACGCCGGAACGCAGGAGCTGATCGACTTCGACGAGCCGGTGTGCATCATGCTCGTCAGCCTGCTGCACTGCATCCCCGACCGCGACGACCCGTTCGGGCTGCTCCGCCGCTACTTCTCGCACCTGGCCCCCGGCTCCGCGCTGGTCTCCTCGCACCTCACCTCCGCGGATCCGGAGTTCGCCCGGGTCTTCACCCAGCAGTGCCTGGACTCGGGCATGGACTGGGGGCGGGTGCGCTCACCCGAGGAGTGCGAGGAGGCGTTCGACGGCCTGGAGATCGTCTCGCCGTCGCTGGACGGCTCCGCCGGGCCGGTCCTGGTCGACTGCCCGACGTGGCGCAACCCGGGCCACCCGCCGGCCGAGCGGCCCGAGAAGAAGCTGTGGGAGCACTCCGGCGTGGGCTTCAAGCCTGCCTGAGCACGGCCCCCGCCGGCGTCGGGCGCATCCGGTGCGGCCGGTCGGCCGGAGCAGTCGGGCGCGCCGCCGGTCTAGACGGCCGCGCGCAGCCCCGGGATCCGGCGGAGCGCGGCGACCGCGGCCAGGCTGATGGCGGCGGTCAGCAGCGCGTAACCGCCCGCGGCGGCCAGTGCCGCCGTGCCGTCCGGCCAGCCGAACGCGTCGCGCAGCAGCATGAGCACCATGACGTGGATGAGGTAGACGCCGAAGCTCAGGCCGGAGACCGCCGCGGCCGCGCGCAGCGCGGCGCGGGCGAACCGGTGCTCCGACGCCGCCAGCCGCGTGCCGGCGGCGCGCAGCAGCAGGAGCGCCCCGACCGAGGCGAGGACCACGGTGGGCGACAGGTAGTCGTAGACGTATTCGGCGCCCGCACCCCACTCCCCCGCGGCGGCGGCCGCGGCCCAGGCGCCGCCGGCGGTCGCGGTGGTGCCCAGGGTGAAGGCGACGATGCCGCGGCGCAGGGCGCGCGGCCCGGCGTCGCCGGTGAGCAGCAGCCAGCCCAGCAGGTAGTAGCCGAGGAAGGGCAGGAAGCGGGTGGCGGCGGTGGCGCCGCCCGCACCGTCCACCAGCGACAGGATCTGGTCGGCGGCGCCGAGGGCGACCGAGAGGCCGGCGAACCACCACAGGCCGGTGCGCGGGGTGTGCGCGACCACGGTGCGCAGGAACGGCGTCAGCAGGTAGAGGCCGGCGATGACGTAGAGGAAGTAGAGGTGGATGGAGGGGGCGCCGGACGCGGTCTGCGCGGCGGCCCCGGAGAGCCCGATGCCGTCGCGCCACTGCTCGAAGAGCAGGTAGAGCACCGTCCACGCCAGCAGGGGGACGCCGATCTTCGCCCACCGCTTCGCGTAGAACTCCCCTGCGCCCTCGGCGCGCGGGCGCAGCAGCAGCGCGCCGCTGATCATGATGAAGACGGGCACGCACCAGCGCAGGGCCGAGTCGGCGGCGTGCGCCGCCCACCAGGTCCCGCTGCCCAGCTCGGCCTGCGCCGTGCTGACCAGCGGCGCGGCAGCGTGGACGAGGACGACGGCCGCCATGGCGCAGACCCGCGCGGCGTCGATCCAGGCCGTATCGGCCAGCGCGCCGCCGCCGGGCGCCGCGGCACGCGGCGCAGTACCGGACCCGGCCGGCTCCAGCACTGCGGCCGGGCCCGGTGCTGCCGCCGGTGCGTCCGCGCGGATCTCGTCGGTTCGCATCCTCCCATCGATATCATCCCGTTACCTAAAATCGGCCTTAGTTTTGAAGGCGGGCGCGGGTCGGGGCCACTGGACCGTCAGGTGGCGGTGAGGTCGGCCCCGCGCGACTCCCGGATGAAGATGCAGGACAGCCCGGTCAGCACACAGAGCACGATGATGTATCCGGTGAACAGGCCGTCCCTCCCCCACGTGCTGAACAGCTCGCTCAAATAGGGCGCGGTGCCGCCGAACACGGCGACCGAGGCCGAGTAGGCGAAGCCGATGCCCTGCGTGCGCACCCGGGTGGGGAAGCTCTCCGACAGGACCGCGGACAGGATCGACGCCGGCGCCGACACGACGAGCAGCGCGAGCGTGGCGGCGACCAGCAGCGTCCACCCCTCGTCGGTGATCATCAGGAGCAGCGGGTGGTATCCCGCCGCCATCACGGCGGCGAACCCGATCAGCAGCGGCCGGCGCCCGATGCGGTCCGACAGCAGGCCCCAGAACGGCAGCGAGACCAGCGCGATGGCCTGGGCCAGCACCAGCGCCCATTGACATCCTCCCGGATCTAAAGTCCCGGGATTCCCGCCTGCTCCCACACCAGCTGTGTGGATCGCTTCGGGTGGGTTCCTGCTTCGTCGCGCGGTGCGGGCACGGGTGCCCGTCTTACCTGCGCTCCGCAGGCTGACACGGCCAGTCCGGCCGCCTTGGCGACGTTGACCGCCGCATTGATATCGCGATCCAGGACCACCCCGCACGCCCGACAGGCCCAGGTGCGGACGTGGAGGGGTTTGGGGCCGTCCTTGCCGCCGCACGCCGAACACACCTGCGATGTCGGCTCGAACCGGTCAATCTTGACGAAGGTGCGGCCCCACCGTGCGGCCTTGTACTCCAGCATGCCCACAAACGCCGACCACCCGGCGTCGTGGACGGACTTGGCCAGGCGCGTTCGGGCGAACCCTTTCACCGACAGGTCTTCCACGGCGATCGCTTGGTTCTCGCGGATCAGCCGGGTGGAGAGCTGGTGGTGGAACTCGCGGCGCGCATCGGCAACCCGCGCGTGCTTGCGGGCAAGGCAGAGCCTGGCCTTGCCCCTGTTCTTGCTGCCCTTCTGCTTGCGGCACAAGTTCCGCTGGGCCTTCTTCAGGCGCGCCTCGGCCCGGCGCAGGAAGCGCGGACTCGCGACCTTCGTCCCGTCAGACAGGACCGCGAAATGCGTGAGACCGAGGTCGATACCGACCGAACGTTCCGACTCGGGCAATGTGTCTTGGCGGCCGGTCTCCACGACGAAACTCACGAAGTACCGGCCCGCCGCATCCCTGATGACCGTCACCGAGGACGGAACCGAAGGCAGGCGGCGCGACCAGCGCACAGCAACGTCACCGACCTTTGGTAGGCGCAGCTTGCCGCCCCTGGTTATCCGCCAGCACCTAGTCCCGGTGAAGCGGATCGACTGCCGCCGGTCCCGCTTGGACTTAAAACGAGGCGCACCCCAGCGCGGGCGCTTTCCCTTGAGACCGTCGAAGAAGTTCCGGTAAGCGGTGTCCAGGTCCCGCAGGGATTGCTGGAGAACGACTGCCGACACCTCACCCAGCCAGGCCCGTTCCGGAGTTTTCTTCACAGCCGTCAGGCGCCGCGACAACTCCGCCGCGCTCACAAATGGCAGCCCTGCAGTGCGGGCCTGCTCGCGGACGCGCAACGCATCGTTGAACACAACCCGCGCACACCCGAACGCCCTCGCCAATGCCACACGCTGACCGGCACTCGGGTACAAGCGGAACCGGTACCGAAGCTGCATAGCGAGCACTCTGTCACGAACCTGTGACACTGCGCGGGGAACCGCAAAGTCGGCAGGTCAGCCCTGCTCGCGCAGGGCCCGGCGGCGGATCTTGCCGGTGAGGGTCTTGGGGAGGGCGTCGACGAGGTGGATCTCGCGGGGGCGCTTGTAGGCGGCCAAGTGGTCGCGGGTGAAGGCGATCAGCTCCTCCGGGGTGGCTGCGGCGCCCTCGGCCAGGGCGACGTAGGCGACCACGGACTCGCCGCGGTAGTCGTCGGGGCGGCCGACGACGCCGGCCTCGTACACCGCGGGGTGCAGGTAGAGGGCGTCCTCCACTTCGCGCGGCCACACCTTGAAGCCGGAGACGTTGATCTGGTCCTTGAGCCGGTCGACCAGGTAGACCCAGCCGTCGGCGTCGATCACGGCGACGTCGCCGGTGCGCAGCCGGCCGCCCGGCAGGGTGGCGGCGGTCGCCTCCGGCGCGCGCCAGTAGCCGGGGACCACGGCGGGCCCGGTCAGCTCCAGCTCGCCCTGGGAGCCGGCGGGCAGCGGCGTGCCGCCGGGGGTGACGACGCGTGCCGCGGTGCCGGGCAGGGGGCGGCCGATGGAGAGCGACCCGCTGCCCGGGTCGACCGGTGCTTCGGTGCCGCGCGGCACGGCGATGACGCCCGACGTCGTCTCGGTCATGCCGTAGGCGTTGTGGATGTAGGGGCCGAACCGCTCGCGGAAGCGCTCGACGGTGGCCGGCGGGATCGGCGCGCCGCCCGAGTAGAGCGCTTTGACGTGGGCGAAGTGCTCCGGCCGCGCGGCCGGGCAGCCGTAGAGGGCGTTGTAGGCGGTGATCGAGCCGACCGTGAAGGTCACCCGGTGCTCCGCCATCGCCTCCAGGGCCACTTCGGGGTGGAACCGGTTGGCGAAGACCAGCTGGGCGCCGCGCACCAGGGCCACGGCGGCGTTGATGACGGCTCCGGTGATGTGGAAGAGCGGGGCGATGGCGAGGACCGAGTCGCCGGGCTCGATGCCGGCCCAGTCGCCGAAGGTGGCGGTGACGGCGAGGACGTTGGCGTGGGTGTTCATCGCCCCCTTCGGCGGACCGGTGGTGCCGGAGGTGTAGGTGAGCAGGGCGATGGCGTCCGGGCCGTGGGCGGGCTCCGGCGGCTGCCGTCCGTCGTAGCGGCGCAGCAGGTCGCCGACGCTGTCGCCGTCGGCAGAGGTGTCCGCGGGTCCGGTGAAGGCGCGCGGGTCGCCGCGGGTCTGGAAGTCGCGGTCGTCGGCGCCGGTGATCCAGCGGACGGTGCTGCCCTCGAGGTCGGCGCGGAGCTCGCCGGTCCGGCTGCCGGCGGCCAGCACGCCGACGGGTTCGGCGTCGTCGACGATGCGCCGCAGCTCCGCGCCGCGATACATGGGGTTCAGCACCAGGGCCGCAGCGCCGAGCTTCCAGAGCGCCAGCAGGGCGAGCGCGTAGTGCGGGATGTTCTGCAGCGCGATGCCGACCCGGTCGCCGGGGCCGACGCCCCGGTCGGCGAGGGCGGCGGCGAGCGCGCCGGCGGCGCGGTCGGTTTCGGCGCCGCTGAGGACGCGGTCGAAGTAGGCGATGGCGGGGGCGTCCGGCGCTGCGGCGGCGCGCCGCGCCCAAGCCGCGTCGAGCGTTGCCGGGCGGTCGGTGCCGCCCGTGTCGGGGCCGGCGGGGTGCAGCACGGGCATCTCCTTGCCGTCGGGCGGGCCTGCCGGGGCGGGCTGCGGCAGCGCGGGCCCGAACTGGCAGACCGATCGGTCGTTCGGTCCCGCGGCACACGGTAGTGTCGTGGCTCACACAGGCGGTGTCAATGGACCCGCAGCAGCTGGGGATGCAGAAGGGGGCCGCCAATGGCCGGGTCGTGGCGCGAGTTCGGGCCGGACCGCTTGCCGCCGCCGCTCTCGGCCGCACTGGCGTGCTTCGCCGAGCACGGGTTCCACGGAACGTCGATCCGGTCGGTCGCCGAGCGCGCCGGCCTGTCGGTGGCCGGGCTCTACCACCACTACCCGTCCAAGCAGTACCTCCTCGAAGCCCTGGTGACGGCGGTGATGGAGGAGCTGCTCGAGCACACCGGACGCGCACTGGCCGAAGCCGGCCCGAGCGCGGACAAGCGGTTCGACCACGTGGTGGAGTGCCTGCTCCGGTTCCACATGCACCGGCGCGACCACGCGTTCATCTGCTCCAGCGAGCTGCGCAGCATGCGCCCGCAGATGCGGCAGGCGTGCGTGGCACTGCGCGACCGGCAGCAGCGGATGCTCGACGGAGTGGTCGCCGACGGCGTGCGCGACGGCGCCTTCACGACGCCGCACCCGCACGACGCGAGCCGCGCAGTCACCACCATGTGCGTCTCCGTGGCCCAGTGGTACCGCCCCGACGGCCCGCTGGGCCCGGACACGCTCGCCGCCCGCTACCTGGCCTTGGCCCGCGCGACGGTGGGGGCGGCCCCCGCCTGCTGACCCCGGCCGGGCTCCGGGCGCGCCCGCCACCGGTGCCCCTCCCGGCCGGGCACCGCCGCGAGGCCGCCGGCCAGGGCGATGCGGCCTCAGTGCGGGGGCGGCGTACCACTCCCTCGGCGCCGGGGTTCCGGCCACCGGCGCCTTCCGCGTCGCGCATGCGGCGCGGTGCGGACCGCGCACGGCCCTGCCCCGCCCAGGTCCGCCCGGACGGCTCCGCGGCCTGCACCGCCGGCGGACGGCGGGCCCGGCACAGGCCGGCGAACGACGCCGCGGGACCGCATCGCCCCCGCCGGTTCGCCGCGCCGACGCCCCGCAGCATCGAGGTTCCCGCCCGCGGCGGGCTCCGCGGCGGGCTGGCCACACGCTTCGGGGCCCGCGCGCCTTCACACGGGGGCGGCCCGCAGGACTCGGCACCTGCGTCGGACCCGGCGCGGACGGCCGGGCCCGCTGCGCCGGACCGGCTGCGTCGGGACCGCCGGTTGCGCGCGGGG